>CAMTWW010000089.1:0-16555 GCA_947085555.1 uncultured Elusimicrobia bacterium
GATAATGTCAACGTTCCATTCGTTGCAGGAAATACCGATCAGGGAGGGTTTAAGTGTCGAAAGACGAAGTCTTAAAAAAGCCAGATTATGCCCAACCGCGTTATAATCATCAAGAACGTATGGAATATCGTTTTTCTTGAGATAAGCGGCGACATATCCGATTCCAAGAGGAATTCCCACTTCTCCGCTGTTGCCAAGTTTAGACCGGGAAGGCGGTTCAATTAAATAAATCTGAGAGTCCACGTTAAGTCCCGTTTTTATGGATAGCCCTTTGAACGAGGTTAAGGGCTGACTCGAAGTCGTAATAGTAGGGAACGTTTTTCGTACTTTTTGTTTTTATCTCATGCTCCATCTTATACAGCACTTCCCGGACCACCGCATCCCGAGGAAGGACTCTTCGCCCGAGCCATATCCCGCCGGAGCCCCTGCGGATTTTCTCAACGCAGCTGCGCACGAGCGCCGGGTCGCTATTGAGCTCGTTCCAAATCTGCGTTCCGTAGTACGGCTGAATATACATGATGGGGCGCAGTTGTATGAACTTTAAAAACCTCTTGTCGAGTTCAATAATAGCCTCGAGATTCTCCCTGATATTCTCAAGCGTGGTATCAAGGTTTGAAATGATGCAGTAGTGGTTGTTGTAAAGTCCCTTTGAGTCAAGCCGCTCCACAAGCTTAAATATGTGGGCCTTCGTGTATCCGAATTTCTTTAGCCGGCGCAACTCCTCGTCGCAGAAATTGTCTGTCCCGAAAGATATGAACTTGACATTTCCCTGCGTCAACAGATCTATCAGCCCCTCATCTATGGTAAGTTTTTTAATATCTGTGAAGAACGTACTGATCGAGGCTTGTATCGTAAACTGAAAAAACTCGTTCAGCCGGAACTTTATGACTTTCTGAAAAAACCGCGCCGCTCTCCCGCGTTCTAAAAGGAAGTTGTCGTCGCCAAAAGAGATGATAAATTTTTCCCTGGGCTTTCTGATTTTCAGCTCAGCCAGTTTCTTAATTTCAAGGAGATCCGCGACCATTTTTTCGGGAGAAAAGGCGCGGGGTATTTTTCCCATAACGTTGGAGCAAAAAATACAGGCGTAGGGACATCCCCGGGAGGAGGAGTAGCTCATCACGGGATTCGTTTCAAAAGACGGGAAGTTTTTAAGCGAATAGTCGAAGACCAGATTGAAATCCAGCGGTGTTTCGTTCATTCTTTTTTCAGAAATAAAATCCCATTTATAGAACTCGTCCGCGCGCTGAACGTTTTTTATCACGAGATGCGGGCAGCCGCTGAACGCTTCGCCGTACGTTTCCGGCAGCCGCATGCTTGGCCTTTTCTTGCCAATCGCTTTCAACAGTTTCGGAAGGCCCTTTTCCGCCTCTCCGATAAAGGAAAAATCCGCTTGGATAAACTCCAGCGCATGCCCCTTCAGAAGGGTCGCCAGCGGACCGCCGAGTAAAAAGTACGCGTCGATGTTTTTCCGGAGAATCCATATAATGAGGTTTATGATATCAATCTTGCTTTCATAGGACTTGAACCCGACGACGTTGGGGTTAATTGCTTTTATTTCTGCAATAAAATCCCGGACCTCCTTAATGGCAGAAAGTTCCCGGCGCAGGGTGTCGTTCAGCTTTAAGCTGGTTCTCTTAAGAATAGTCCCAAAGATCACAGGCGAATTAGCTATGATCAGGCCGATGTTTCTCTTCTGTAGTTCGGTGCTGATAACAAGCGTCCCGAAAGGGAAAATCTCCCCCCGTTCGGTTTTTTTTATATACTCAATAAGAACAAGCCGCACTATAGCATCACCATCCCCTGTTTTTTAGTAAGCGCACGTTTTAGATAAAAGAGAGATTGGCGTAAAAAACAAAAACCCAACCAAGCCTCGCAAACACCCAGAAGCCTGTCCGAATATAAGGCTTTCAAGGCGAAACTGACGATTTTAAGCCGAGTCGAAGCGACTCGAAACGCGCACCATCGACGGAGGTATAAATTGAGCGGCGCAAAGGCGCAGACCAAAAACGACAATTGCAGCCGAAATTGCTTATGCCGGACAGGTTCCTGGTTGAGTTTTGTTTGGAATAAAGTTATTAAGTCAGTACCTGGCCCTCGGTCTGTTCTCGATTTGGGGCAAGGCCTAGACAAAGATTCGATTCTAAAATACCTTTAACCTCAATTCTCTTGGCGTCAGTATGCACTTCCGGCTTCGTAGCCTTTTTTTTATTGTTCTTGCTCTTTTTATTCTTCATAATTTCATCCCCTTTTTAATTGCCAAATCCTAAAGCCAGTCAGTCATGCGTCTAATACCGTACTCAGGGTGTTTTTGCATTTTCAACCCGATATAATTTAGTATACTCAATTCAGCACTAGCGGCGCAAGGCTGGCTGGCTAAGCTGGCTGGCTAAGTGGCTGGCTGGCCAAAGGGCCTATATAGATTTTTTTAAAATGTCGCAATCTGCGGTATAATGACCCTCCAAGCAGCATGCATGGAGAGATTTAATGGAGAAGCTGACCATATGGCCAGCCGAGGCATTGTAATAAAGTAACCTGCGTATCGGCCAGTTGAAATGCCCCTCTGGTATTTTGGTAATCTCTCCCTCTATCGTCCGAGGAGAATGTTTCAAGTGGCCGATACGCAGCTAAAGTAAATGTAACTCCAAATAAAAGTGTTTTTTTCTGTTAAACCACTATAATACTTGCTATTTGTTTTTGTTAGCGGTTGACTGTTTAATGAAAATGATTGGAAAACGCGTTATTTCTTCCGTCTTGTTCTTCGTCCTTCTCGCGGGCTTCGCTCATGCACAGGCCTTCGACCCGGCCGGCTGGGAGACCAGCGGGAATTTTCCGCTCATCGGCTCGCCGGAGGCGAAAAAAGGCGGCGCGCTCCGCTCCACCTGGCTTTCCTATCCCCCCACCTTAAGGGCGCTCGGCCCCAATGCCAATTTACAAACCAATGTGGACCTGCAGAACATGGTATACGAAAGCCTGCTGAAGTTGCACCCGGAGACGCTGGAGTATATCCCGGCCCTGGCCGATTACTGGAAGATCTCTCCCGATAGGCGCAAGTTCTATTTCCATATAAATCCGAAGGCCCGCTGGGCCGATGGCAGCCCCGTGACCGCCGACGACGTGGTAGCCAGTTGGGAATTCAGGGTCCGCAAGGATATCAAGGACCCGTTTTCCCTTATACTGTGGGGCGAAAGCTATGAGAAGCCCGTGGCCGAGAGCGCCGGCGTAGTTTCCGTGAAGACCAAAAAATTGCATTGGCGCCTTTTTATGTACTTCAGCGCCTCCCTGCAGGTATATCCGGCGAAGGAACTCAAAGGCCTGACCGGGGAGAAGTACCTGGAAGATTATAACTGGAAACTGCTGATGGGCTCCGGGCCTTATGAGGTGAGGCCGGAAGATATAAAAAAAGACCACTCCATCACGCTGACCAGGCGGGCCGGTTACTGGGGAGAGAAAGAGAGGCGCAATATAGGCCTCAATAATTTTGATAAGCTGACCTGGCTGGTGGTGCGGGACGAGGAGCTGGCTTTTGAGAAGTTTAAGAAAGGCGAGCTGGATTACTTCCTGATCAATAAAGCGCAAAGGTGGCTGGAGGAATGCGATTTTGATAAGGTGCGGAAAGGCTGGGTACAGAAACGCAAGATTTACACGAAGATCCCGCAGGGTTTTTCCGGCCTGGTTTTTAATATGCGCAAGCCGCCTTTTAACGACCGGAACGTGCGCAAAGCTTTCGCCTATCTTTATAACCGCGACAAGCTGATAGATAAACTCTTCTTCAATGAATACGGCTTCATAGACAGTTATTACCCGGGCAGCGATTGGGGAAACCCGGATAATCCGAAAATACGCTATAACCCGAGGATGGCCAAGCGCCTGCTGGCGCGGGCCGGCTGGGAGAGCCGCAACCAGGACGGCTGGCTGGTAAAAGACGGTAAGATCTTTGAAATAACGCTGGAATATGGGGACACTGGATTTACGAGAATATACAAAATAATACAGGAAGATCTTAAGAAAGCCGGCATAAAACTGGATCTTAAGCTGATGGACCGCAATACGTTGATGAAGAAGGTCGGCGAGCGTAATTTCACCATCCATTCCCAGGCTTGGGGTGCCTCGCTGTTCCCGAACCCGGTCAATTTATGGGGTGGTGAGCTGGCAGACAAGAACGATAATAATAATCTCCCCGGCTTCAAAAACGACGAGGTGGACGCCCTCTGCAAGGAATATGATCTGGCTTTCGACCTGAAAACACAGAAGCGGCTCATCCGCAGGATAGACGGGCTTATCTTCAGGGCGCACCCTTACGCCCTGGGCTGGAGCGCTGGTTACAGCCGCATACTTTATTTCAACAAGTTCGGCCACCCTGAAAAATACTTCTCTAAAGTAGGGGAGTATCGGGACACAATCTCCCTGTGGTGGGCGGACCCGGCTAAGGAAAAGGTGCTCGAAGAGGCTATAAAGAACGGAACCAGCCTGCCGGTCGGTGAGACATTGCAGCGGCCCTGGGATTAATTATGCACGGAATGACCACCTATTTTATACGCCGGATGCTGCTGATCCCGGTCACTTTCATAGCCATAACTTTCCTGGTTTACGCCGTGCTGCGCGTGGTGCCCGGTGGCCCGATAGAACAGGCTCAGTTGCAGATAAAGATGGCCATGATGGGCGAGGGCGGCGCCTCCGGCATGGCCGGCGAGCAGGCCGAGCTGCAGATCCCGGAGTCGGCCATGAAAGAGCTCAAGAAATATTACCATCTGGATAAGAGCATCCCCGAGGGCTATGCGCGCTGGCTGTGGGGCATAGTGCGGCTGGATTTCGGCCGCTCCTATGTATACAGCGAACCGGTGCTGGATGTGATAATCTCCAAGTTCCCGATCTCTATCTATTTCGGCCTGATAGGCTACTTCCTCTCCTGGCTGATCTGCGTGCCGCTGGGCGTCACCAAGGCCATCAGGCATAAATCCGGCTACGACACGGCCACCTCCATGCTGGTTTTCCTCGGCTACGCCATACCGGGCTTCGTGGCCTGCCTGATACTGATGGTGCTGCTTGGCGGCGGCAGCTACTTCGATATTCTGCCGCTGGGCGGCTTCAGGTCCGAGAACTGGGCGGAGCTGGGTTTCTTCGCCAAGATAGGCGACCAGCTGCGCCATACGGCTATCCCCGTTCTGGGTTATGTCATGGGCGGCTTCGCCACCATGACCATACTGATGAAGAATTCCCTACTGGATAATCTCGGCTCCGACTATGTGCGCACGGCTTTCGCCAAGGGCCTGTCCGAGAACCGCGTGCTTTTCGTGCACGCTATGCGCAATTCCCTGATCCCCCTGACCGTGGGCATAGGCCATGCGCTGGGCCTGCTTTTCGCGGGCTCCTTCCTTATAGAGAAGACCTGCAATATCCCGGGCATGGGCCTGCTCAGTTTTAATTCGGTCATACAGCGCGACTATCCGGTGATACTCGGCACCCTGGTCTTCCTGGTGCTGATAAGGCTGACGGGTAATATCTTTTCCGACGTGGTCTGGGCGCTGATCGACCCCCGGATAAGGTTCGGCAAACAATGATAACTGCTCAGGTAGCCAGAAGTCAGAATTCAGGAGTCAGAATGAGGACGCCAGCGACGAGATTTGAGGACTTGGTGGTGTGGCAAAAGGCCCACCAGTTTGTGCTTGCGGCCTACCGTTTCTCCCGGCCATTCCCCCGAGCTGAAACCTATGGCCTGTCGTCTCAATTTCGGCGCGCTGCCGTCTCCATTGCCGCGAACATCGCGGAAGGATTTAAGAAGCGCGGAAAAGCAGACAAACTCCGCTTTTACAACATCGCACAAGGTTCCCTCGAAGAATCCAGGTACTATTTGATTCTCGCCAAGGACCTTGAATATGGCGATGTTTCCGAGCTACGCAGGTTGCTTGAAGAGGTTAGTAAACTGTTGGAGGCTTATTCGCAGGCTATTCTGAATTCTGACTCCTGAATTCTGTCTACCTGAGTAGTTACAAACAATGATCATCAATCTTATCTCAGCCGCCGTCCTGCTGTACGCGGGCTACCTGTTCACCCACAGGGCGCTGCCTTACCTTTATGTCAAAATCGGCGGAAAACTGGGCTTCGACATGAAGCTGGCGCCGCACTGGGAAAAGCGCATCAAGCGTTTCAAGACCATAAAGCGCGGCTATTATTCCTTTCTGATAGTCACCACGCTTTTCGTGATGTCGCTTTTCCTGGAGTTCCTGGTGAACAATAAGCCGCTGTTCATCCGCTACGGCGCCAGGGTTTCCTTCCCGGCCGCGGCAGAATGGACGGACAACCTGCTCTTCTTCAGGTCCCCGCGCCCCGTGGACAGAAAGTCGGACTTCGGCCAGGCCGGCGATGACGCGGTGGATTACAGGCTTTTCGCCGCCGCCCGGAAGGACCCGGCGCTGTTCGACGCGCAGCTAAAGGCGCTGGAGGCCGAGATAGGCGACATCCGCTCTCAGCTTGCTTTGACAAAGCCCGGCCGTGGTTCAACCCCCGAGGAGCTGCAGGACTACAAAGATCTGCAGGAGGTGCTCCCGGATATTGAGGCCGGAATAAAAACCATAACCGAAGCCAGGGAGATTTTCGCGGCCGGCAAGGCGGCTATAATCATGCCCGTTTATCCCTTTTCTCCGCGCGAACATCTGCTGGACATGCCGGGGAGTCCGCCGCACAGGCCGGGCAGGTCCCACCTGCTGGGCACCGACGATTCAGGCGCGGACGTTTTCGCGCAGCTGGTCTACGGCTTCAGGATCTCCATGTCTTTCGCGCTGATAGTTTCCTTCTTCGGCTATCTCATCGGGATCGTAGTGGGCGGCGTGATGGGCTATTTCGGCGGCTGGACGGACATACTGATACAGCGCTTTATCGAGATCTGGGCCTCGGTGCCTTTCCTGTTCATGCTGATCATCATCGCCTCCATCATCCAGCCCACCTTCCTGCTGCTGGTCTCGCTGATAGTACTGCTGCAGGGCTGGGTGGGCATCTCCTATTATATACGCGGCGAGTTCTATCGCGAGAAGGCCAGGGATTATGTGCATGCCGCCGTGGCCATGGGCGCGAGCGAATGGTCCGTGATGATGAAGCATATCCTGCCCAACTCGCTGGTGCCGCTGGTCACCTTCGCGCCTTTCAGCGTGGTGGGCACTATCGGCTCGCTGGTCGCCCTTGACTACCTGGGCTTCGGCCTGCCGGTGGGAACGCCAAGCTGGGGTGTGCTGCTGGACCAGGGGATGAAATACCTGAAGTATTACCCGCACCTCATCCTCACCCCGTCCATAGCGATGGCGGCAACGCTTTTCATGGTGGTCATGATAGGCGAAGCGGTGCGCGAAGCTTTTGACCCCAAGGTCTTCTCGAGGCTGAGATAATATGACCACGGAAAAAAAGAAACTGCTGGAGGTCAAAGGCCTGAAGACCTGTTTCCAGGTGGACGACAAGTTCGCGAAAGCCGTAGACGGCGTGGATTTCCATATTTACGAGAACGAGGTGCTGGGCCTCGTCGGCGAATCCGGCTGCGGCAAATCCGTGACCGCGCTGAGCATACTGCGCCTTATCCCGGATCCGCCCGGAAAGATAACCGACGGCGAGATCCTCTTCAGGGGCAAGGACCTGCTGAAGCTGACCTATCCGGAGATGCGCAAGATACGCGGCAAAGAGATTTCGATGATCTTCCAGGAGCCGATGACCTCCCTGAACCCGGTCTTTTCAATCGGCTGGCAGCTGATGGAGGCCGTGCGCTTCCACCAGGAAGGCTTTACCGGGAAACAGGTGGAGGCCAGGGCCGTGGAGATGCTGGGCCTAGTCGGTATCCCCTCCCCGAAGGCGCGCCTTGGCGATTACCCGCACCAGTTCTCCGGCGGCATGCGCCAGCGCGTGATGATAGCGATGGCGCTGGCCTGCGACCCAGCCCTGCTTATAGCCGACGAACCCACTACCGCCCTCGACGTCACCATCCAGGCGCAGATCCTGGACCTGATGCTGGAGGTCAAGAAGAAAACGCACGACGCGGCCATCCTCCTTATTACCCATGACCTGGCGGTGGTGGCCGAGACCTGCCAGCGCGTGGCCGTGATGTACGGCGGCAGGATACAGGAAATATCCGACGTGAAACCGCTCTTCGACGGGCCGCTTCACCCGTATACCATAGGCCTCCTCAAATCCCTGCCCGGTTTCAAGAACGAGCCCGGCAAGCGCCTGCCGGTGATAGAGGGCATGGTCCCGGACATATTAAGTTTCCCTAAAGGCTGCAAATTCAACAACCGCTGTCCCGAGGTCATGCCGGTCTGCCGCGAAACTGAGCCGGAGCTGGTGGAAGTTTCACCCGGCAGGCAGGTAAGGTGCCATAAGGGGAAGGGATGAGGGATGAGGGATGAGGGATGAGGGATGAGAAAGGGGAAGGGATGAAAGTATGACCGAAGAAAAAGCCATGAAGCCCGCCCAAGCCGGAGAGAACATCTTGGAGGTCTCGGACCTCAAGGTTTATTTCCCGGTGCACGGCGGGCTTTTTCTCCGGCATGTCGGCGACGTCAAGGCCGTGGACGGGGTCTCTTTCTCCATGAAGCCGGGCGAGACGCTGGGCATGGTGGGCGAGTCAGGCTGCGGCAAGACCACCATCGGCAAGGCGCTCATCAACCTGGTGCACTCCACCGGCGGCAAAATAATGTTCCCGGATAAGAACGGGAAGCTGGCCGACATCGCCAACCTGAGCCGTTCGGCCATGCGTCCTTTCCGCTCGCGCATCCAGATGGTATTCCAGGACCCGTATTCCTCGCTGAATCCCCGCCTGTCGGTGGAGGCCATAGTGGAGGAGCCGCTGGATATACATCTGCCCGACCTGAGCCGCAAGGCTAAGCGCGAAAAAGTGGCCTGGCTGCTGGAAAAAGTGGGGCTCCGCGCCGCCTACGCCTCCCGCTACCCGCATGAGTTCTCCGGCGGCCAGCGCCAGCGCATAGGCCTGGCCAGGGCGCTGGCCACAAACCCCGCTTTCATCATCGCCGACGAACCGGTCTCGGCGCTGGATGTCTCCATCCAGGCGCAGATAATAAACCTGCTGCAGGACCTGCAGGACGAATTCAAGCTGACCTACCTCTTCATCGCCCACGACCTTTCGGTGGTGGAGCATATCAGCAGCCGCATAGCCGTCATGTACCTGGGCAATATGGTGGAGCTCGGCCCGGCCCGGGACATAAATAAAAATCCGCTGCACCCGTACACCAGGGCGCTGATGTCCGCCGCGCCGCTGCCGGACCCTTATAAGACCAGGAGCGAGCGCATAATACTGAAAGGCGACGTGCCCAGCCCGCAGGCCAAGCCGTCGGGCTGCGGCTTCAGGACCCGCTGCTACATGGCTAGGCCCGCCTGCGCCAGCCAGGCGCCGGGGCTGCAGGAAAAAGCCCCCGGCCATTTCGCGGCCTGCCCTTATGTTTAGTTTTGTAACTACACAGGTAGCCAGAAGTCAGAATTCAGGAGTCAGAATGGGTGAAGCGAAGCGACACAGTTCAGCGCTCATGATGCGAAAGGTTCCGCCATTCTGGATTCTGACTCCTGGATTCTGTCTACCTGAGCAGTTACTTAGTTTTTGCGCTTGCCTGTAAAATTCATAAAGTGTATATTAATAGCAGTATGATTGAAAACAAAGTCCTCCCCGCCTTGTTCTTATTCCTGTTTGCCGCGACCGGCGTTTTTGCCGCCAAGCCCGCTCCCGCCGTTAAAAAAACGCCGGCCCCGGCGTTGGCGGTCGTTAACGGTCTTGCGGCCGCCGATATGCCTTACGACGTCGGCAATGCGGCCCTCCTCAGATGGCCGGTGAATCCGGCCGACACCAAAGATACGGTTTACGTGGTTTACGCTTCCTCGCTGCAAACCGGCGGCTGGGTAGAAGCCGCCAGGTTCGCCGCCGGCGCCAAAACCGGCAGGGACATAGAACTGCCTTTCTGGGCGTGGGACGGTTCAGCAGCGGAATACGCCGTAAAAGTGGAGCTTAATAATCTTTTCGGCGAGGGCAAGGCCGGCGCTGTTTCACAATTCAGAGTTTCAGTCCTTGAAAAAGGCAGGCTGACGGCAGAGTCGCCGCCTGTAGCCGTGACCCCGGTCGGCAACTGGTTCCGCCTGGACCGCCTTAACAATCTTATTCTGCTCGTCGCGCTTGTGATAATCTTTTTCTGGGCGGTTTCCCACGCCAGGCGCAAGGGCCTTTTTATCCGCCGCATAGCCGGCCTGGACGCCATAGACGAGGCTATAGGCCGCGCCACCGAGATGGGCAAGCCCATTTTCTATGTGACCGGCATCGGCACAATGGATATGATCCCCACGATCGCTTCCACTTTCATCCTGGGCGAAGTAGCTAAAAAGGTGGCCCAGTACGATACCCAGATCAAGGTTCCCCATTTCGATCCCGTAGTCATGACCGTCTGCAAAGAGGTGGTGAAGCAGGCCTATATGGAGGCCGGACGGCCTGACTCCTACCGCGAGGACATAAACCAGTTCGTAAGCGCCGACCAGTTCTCCTACGCGGCCTCGGTGGACGGGATGATCTCCCGCGAAAAGCCCGCGGCCTGTTTCTACATGGGCTACTTCATGGCCGAGTCCCTGCTGCTGGCCGAAGTGGGCGCGACTTCCGGCGCCATCCAGATAGCCGGCACGGACTCGGAGCACCAGCTGCCTTTCTTCTTTACGGCCTGCGACTACACCCTGATGGGAGAGGAGCTCTACGCCGCCGGGGCCTATCTCTCCAGGGAGCCCATGCTGGTCAGCGCCCTTAAGGTGCAGGACTTCGGCAAGTTTTTCGTCATGGTCTCTATTTTCTTCGGCATGCTCCTTGTTGCCCTGGGAGCGAAATTCGGCTGGGACGGATTCGTGCAGGGGCTCTTTCACCTGTTCAAGGGCTATTGATTTATGAAACTGATAAAAAAACAGATACCTCTGGTTATAGTCTTCTTAACCGGGCTGCTTATGCTGATCTCTTATTTTGTGCCGCATAAGATGTCGGTGGATTACATTGAGACCATGAATAAGTGGCAGAATATTGTGTTCGCCTTCGCTTTCCTGCTGGGCCTGATCAGCCTGTTCTTCTCCCATTATAATAAAATCAAGAGGAAAGCCGACGGCTGGGGCTACAGCATCTTCGTGTTTATCGGCTTCCTGGCCATGGTTATCCCCGCCTATCTCAGCGATGGCAGGCAGATGACCGATGCCGGGTTGACATCGCTGGGCTGGTCGTTCAAATATATTTACAATGCCCTCTCCGGAACTATGTTCGCGGTGCTGGCCTTCTATATAGTTTCCACCGCTTATAGATCGTTTCGGATAAAATCCATGCAGGCCTTCGTGCTCTTCGTGGCGGCCTTTATTCTGATACTCGGCAAAGTGCCGCTGGGCCAGATAATCTGGGATTCAGCGCTTGGCTGGACGGGGCAGGGGGCTGCGGACGTTATTGAATGGATCATGCAGGTGCCGGCCGTGGCCGGCAAGCGCGGCATCATGATCGGCATCGCCGTCGGCATTATCGTAACCTCGTTTAAGATAATCTTCGGCATTGAAAAGCAGTATATGGGGAAGGATTAGCGCTATGCTCAAGGAACAACTTCAAAAATTCTTCAAGATAGACAGGCGCTGGATTTTCCTGCTGCTGGCGATTATGCTGTTCGTCCCGATTATTAAGCCTATCGGCCTGCCCAACAAGAGCATTTCCCCGTCCACCCGGCGGGTTTACGAAAGCATCGAGAAACAGCCCGCCGGCGCCTTCGTGCTGCTCGCGCTTGACTATGATCCCTCCACACGGCCGGAGCTGCATCCGATGGCCATGGCGCTGGTGCGGCACGCTTTCAGCAGGAATCTGCGCGTGGGCGTGGTAACCTTTATAGCCGGCTCCACGGGGCTGATAGAGGAGATTTTCGCCAAAGTCCCCAAAGAATTCGATAAGGAGTACGGAAAAGATTATGTGATCCTCCCGTACATGCCCAACGTCCTGGCGGTCATGACGCAGATGTCCTCCGACCTCTACGGTATTTATACCAAAGACCGAAACGGCGTTCCCGTCGGCGATATGCCCGTCATGCGGGGAGTGAAGAACTATAAAGATATGTCGCTTATAGTAAGCGTTACGGGCACCGCATTACTGGATTCCTGGATACAGTATGTGGGAGATAAATACAATGTGCCGGTGGTCGGAGGCGTTACCGCCATCAGTCAGCCGGGCTACGGGCCTTTTCTGCAGACTAATCAGTTGAAGGGCCTGATAGGCGGTATGAAGGGCGCCGCGGAGTACGAGTCGCTGATAAAGCAGCCGGGCAAGGGAACTTCGGGCATAGACGCGCTTAATCTAGCGCATTTGCTGGTGCTGGCGCTGATTCTGACTTCGAATCTTATACTCCTGTTCATTAAGTATTTTTAAGAAAGGCTGAAGGCTGAAGGGCGGAAAAAGAATATTTTTAATAACTTTCACTCTGAGGTGATTATGTCGGAAACATGGCTTATTCTCGGCGGCTGGGTGGCGGCGGGACTTACAATCTTTATCTTCAGTTTCCTTTATAAGGACAATCCGTTCTTTAAAACGGCCGAACACCTGTACCTGGGCGCCGGCATGGGCTGGCTGTTCCAGGTTTCGGTTACCACTGTCTGGATACCGAAGATCTGGGAGCCTGTGGTAAAGAATGAATGGCTGGTGATAATCCCCGCCATTATGGGGCTTTCCTTATTGACGCAGTTCATCCCGAAAATTTCCTGGATCTCCCGGTACGGGTTCACTTTTTTAATGGGGTATGGCGCCGGCCTGGCTATTCCTACCGCTCTTTCAACCAACTTTATGAGCCAGATAGGCGGCACCATAAAGCCTTTCTCCCAGTTGGCTTCCATGAGCCCGTTCGACATCTTCGGGGCGCTGGTGGTGGCCGCCGGAACTATTTCCGTGCTCTTCTACTTCTTCTTCTCCATGGAGCATAAAGGACACCTGAAAAAGGTCTCCACTGTGGGCATCTACTTCCTGATGATCTACTTCGGGGCGGCTTTCGGCAATACCGTCATGGCCCGGTTCTCGCTGCTGTACGGGCGCTTTGACGAGCTGTACACCTACTCCGGCAGCTACTTTTTCTACGCAACCCAGGCCATCCTGGCGGCCATGGTCCTCTACTTTATCCTCCACGCCCTCTTCTCCGGAAAGAAGGCTGTGCAGGATGTCTGACGAAGTTCTGCTCGATTTCTGCCGCGCGTTGATTTCCACGGTGCGCAGCGGCCTCACGCTCAGCGACGCTTTCGGGACGCTGGCGAAATCTGCCCGGCACGGCAGGGTTATAAAAGGCGCGGCCAGGCTGACGGACAAGGGCGCTTTTCTTCACGAGGCTTTCGCCGCCCAGGGCATTTTCCCGCCCGTCTTCATCGCCCTGCTCCGGGCCGGGGAAGAAGGCGGGAAAATAGACGAATTCCTGGAGCTTTACGCCGACTGCCTCGAGGTCCGCGTTAAATTCCGTAGGCAGATTGAGCGGCTGCTCGTTTATCCCCTTTTCGTGATCGTCCTAGCGGGAGCGCTATTCCTGCTGGTTTCATTCAAAGTCGTCCCGCTGGTGATGGAACCGCTCCTTAAGTCCGGGGCGTCCCTCCCCCCGCAGGCTTTTTTGTTCAGCACACTGGCCGAGGCTCTGGCCGCGTCCTGGTATAAGATACTGCTTGTGGGTTCTTTGGCGATACTTGTCCTCCGGTGGCTGCTGCGTTCCGCGCCCGGGCGCAAAGCGCGCGGGCTGGCCGGGCACTGGCTTCCTTTATACCGGTTCGCTACGGTGGAAGGCAGGTTTTATTATATTTATACCATCATAGGACTGCTGCTGAAGGCCGGGCTCCCGCTGAGCGCCATGACGGAAGTCCTCGTGCAGTTCTCGCAGGACGACCTTATCACCAGGCGCCGTCTGCGCCGCGCGGCTGAACTGCTGTCCGGGGGGACGGGCTTTTCGGAAAGCCTCGCCCCCCTCATGCAGGAGGACGACCGGCACGCCATGGAGATAGCGGAAAAAGCGGGGCGCCTTGACGATACGATGCTCGCCCGGGCAAAACTTCATTATGACCGGCATCTGCACCGCATGAAGATCCTGGTGACCTGGTTCAACATCTCCACGCTGGTCGCGATAGCCATTGTCTGCTTCGCTCTGATCCTGACGGTCGCCTGGCCGGCCATCTCCGTAATGCGCGGGATGAAAGACCCGCAGACCCTGGGCCTTTCCACGCCGGGCGATGGTGGAGGGCAGGCGCCGCCCGTCAACAGCGGGGGCGCGCGGCGGAGAAAAGCGGCCCCGCTCCCGCCGGAAGTCCTCAAAACAAAACTGTTCAATGAAAAGTACGGCCGGAAAGCCATGGAGTTCATGCAGCAGTACGGAAAACCCCCCGGCCAAACCTCAGGCGGCGGGCGGACGGAAAGCCCCGCCCCTAAAAAACTCGTTCCCGTCTCACCCATTGGAAAGCTCCAAATCGGGAAAACGGAACCAACCTCCATCCAGCCGTCAAGCATAAAAGGCCGCTGAGATTTACACGGCCGCAGCTGAAAGGGCCTATTTAACTATTTCTATCTTCGCTTTCTGCCTGAGCTCGCCGGCCAGCTCCGGCAGCTTCGCCGTTATGGCCTGGTTAAGGATGGCCGTTTTCAGCTCGGTTTTTACAGCCTCGAAGGAGGCTTCTACACCGGGCTTATGCTCTTCCGCTTTGAAGATGCTGAAGCCGTTACCGGTTGCCATGGGTTTGGAGAACTGCCCGGCCTGCAGGGAGAAGATCTCCTTCTCTATCTCGGGCAGCAGCATGCCCTTGGAGATATAGCCCAGGCTGCCGTTGTTCTTGCGGAGGTTGGCGTCGGCCGACTTAAGGCTGGAGAGCTTGGCGAAATCCGCTCCCACCGAGGAGAGCAGTTCGTAGGCGTCGTCCGCCTCGGGCTTCGTGTTCACGAAGATCTGGCCGAGCTTTACGGACGCCGGGGTGCCCAGCTTGTCCTTGTTCTTTTCGAAGAAAGCCGCGGTCTCCTCGTCGGTGACCGAGATTTTCTTCGCGGTTATGACCGTGCCGCGTATCACCAACTGGCGGCCGATAAGTTCGCGCAGGTCTTTGGCGGACCAGCCCACCGATTTCAGGTTCTTTTCAAAAGCGGCCTTATCGGTGTAGCCGGCCGCCAGGTTATTGAAGCGGGCTTCCACCTCTTTTGCATCCGCTTTCACTGCCAGGCGCGCGCCTTCTTCCAGCAGCAGCTTCTCGTCGATAAGCTCGGACAGCCCCTGCGCGCTGTACTGCCACCAGAGTTTCTTCGTAAGCTCGTCCGACGACACTTTCTGGCCGTTCACCGTGGCCACGGCCGCGCTCTTTTCCGCCGCGTAAAGCCCCGTGGCGAAGAAAGCCAGGACGGCCGCGGCTAATATGCTTTTTTTCATTTGTTTTCCTCCCTGCGTTATTTCTTTACCAAAAGGGTCTGTGTCGGATAAGCGAGCTCCGCCCCGGCGGCGGCAAGGCCCTCGAGCACGGCCAGGAGGACCTGCTCGCGGGCGGCCATATAGGCGCTATAATCAGGCTCGGCGAGGTAATAGACCGTCTCGAAATCCAGTGAGAAGTCCCCGCAGCCGGCGAGGTTGCAGCGGTCGAACTCGGCTTTAGCGGTCTGGACCGCCTTCTTTATTATCGAGGGAATCTTCTTCAGCAGTTCCGGCTTTGTGCCGTAGACTATGGCGGTCTTGAACACTACCCGGCGCTTTTTAAGGTCCTGGTAATTGCGTATGCGCGAGCTCAGCAGGTTCGAGTTGGAGACCACCACCAGCTCCCCTGAGAGGCTGCGTATGCGGGTGGATTTCAGGCCGATATGCTCTATGGTGCCCGAAACCGAGTCGGAGACTACGAAGTCCCCTATTGCGAAGGGTTTATCCAGCAGTATGACGAAGAAATTGAACAGGTCGCCGAGGATGGCCTGCCCGGCCAGCGCTACGGCCACGCCGCCTATGCCGAGGCCGGTGAGCACGGCGGTGATATTGACGCCGAGGTTGGCCAGCACGAAGAGGGCCGCGCCGACCCAGACCAGCGAGCGCAGGATGACCTGGGCGCTTTTAACCACGGAGTCCCTGGCCTGGCCGGAGAGCTCGCGCCGGGCCGCTACCCGGTTTATCCAGTAGGAGAGCAGCTCCTGTATTATGGTTATGGCGCGGTAGGTGAAGACCAGGAGTATAACGGCTTTAAAGGTCTTGTCGAAGGCCGGCGTACACTGCAGGTAGCGCGTAGCCACGAAGAGGGCTGCCAGCTGGTATTCGAACCGCGTGAATTTCTCGGTGAGGGTTATCAGCAGGTCGTCCAGGTCCGTCTCGGTTTTCTGGGCCAGGGTTTTGAGGCAGGTCAGGCCGATATTTTTTACAATATAGATCAGCGCCAGCGACACCGCGAAGGCTATCGCGGCGAACCCGTAGGCCTCCGGGGTGTTCCCGAGTATAAGGCTGGTATCGAACCAGTTAGAAATAGAATTAACGTCCATTACAGCGGGATGTTGCCGGTGTGCTCGTGCTGGCCGGGGCGGCGTTTGCCGGCGAGGGTGCGGAAGGCC
>CAMTWW010000090.1:0-5431 GCA_947085555.1 uncultured Elusimicrobia bacterium
AATGAGGAGGGGTACCGGGCCTGGCCGGGGGAGGAGTATAAGCCGGCTTAGCTCCGGGAGCGGGCGCGGCGGGCTTTGCCGGCGCGGACTTAGGCGGCTCTACGGGCTTGGGCTCTTCCTTCTGGCCCGTGGGGCCGGCGGCGATAGTTCCCTCGACGGTGGAATGGGAGAACATGAAGCGCCTGAGATCGGGCTTCTTAGGGAGTTCCGGTTCGGGCGCGGGCGCTTCGGCCTTAACTTTTTTAGGCCTGGCAGGCTTTTCGGCGGCGGGAACAGCCCCTTCCGCTTTCCCGGCTTTGGGCGCGGCTTTCCTGGCGGGGGCTTTCTTTTCGCCAGCGGGCTTGGCTGCGGCTTTCTTTTTAGCGGCAGTCCCGCCTTCCGTCGCGGCCTCGGCTTTCTTCGCTTCTAAATTCTCATTTTCCTTGGGTTTCTTCGGGCTCATTTTTTACCTCTTCTGTCTTGGGGGCTTCTTCCTGCGCGGCAGCTTGCCCGTGGTTAGGGTTCTCTTCAAGAAATTTCTTCGCGCCTGCGATTATTTTCTGGGCGGTCTTCTCGCCTATGCCTTCGAGGGAGCAGAGCTCCTCCTCGGTGAGGCCGGCCACGGTGCGGATATCCAGCACGTTCATGGTTATCAGGGTCTCGGCCACCTTGGCGCCTATGCCGTCAATCTTGAGGAGGTCCTGCATGGCTATATCGGTGGCGCGCTTGTTATCTTCGGAGCGCTGGCCCTCGGACTTGACCTCTATCTCCCAGCCGGTCAGGCGGCTGGCGAGGCGGATGTTCTGGCCTTCGCGGCCTATCGCCATGGCGAGCTGGTCGTCGGGAACTATGATCTGGGCCCGCTTGGTTTCCTTGTCCAGGATCTTCACGGAGCTGACCGTGGCGGGGGAGAAGGACTTGGCTATCATCGTGAGGGTGTCCTCGATATAGGGGATCAGGTCTATCTTCTCATTGGAAAGCTCGTTCATGATTACGCGGATGCGCGAGCCGCGGATGCCGACGCAGGCGCCGACAGGGTCAACCTTGGGGGAATTGCTGCGCACCAGCACCTTGGCGCGGAAGCCGGGGTCGCGGACCACGTCCAGGATCTCGATGACCTTCTCGGAGATCTCGGGCACTTCGGCCTCGAACAGGGCTTTGAGGAAATTGCCGGAAGCGCGGGAGAGGACGATCTGCAGGCCTTTGTTCTCTTTGTCCACGCGGTGGATGATGGCACGGACGCGCTGGTTGACGCTGTAATGTTCGCGGCGGATCTGCTCGGAGAAGGGGAGGATGGCTTCGGCTTTGCCCAGGTCCACGAAGATATCGCGGCCGGCCACGTGGTGGACGAGCCCGGTGACGACCTCGCCTTCGCGGGGCTTATACTCGTCGTAGACGCGGACCTTTTCTATCTCGCGTATTTTCTGTATCAGCACCTGCTTGGCGGTCTGGGCCGCTATGCGGGAGAAATCCTGTATCGGCACGGGTATGTGCACGTCGTCGCCTAGCTTGGCGTCCGGCTGGTGGACCTGGGCTTCGGCCAGTGTGATCTCCAGTTCGGGGGTTACCACGGGGTCGGAGACCTTCTTCACCAGGAAGCCGGCCATTTCGCCGGTATCTGGGTCGATGCCGGCCATGATCTGGGCGGTCTTGCCGAAGTATTTGCGCAGCGCGCTTACGAGCGAGTCGGTAATCGTCTTGAAGACATCCTCGCGCTTTATGTTCTTCTCGCGCTCCAGCTGCTCGAGAGCCAGCAAAAGGTCGGATTTGTTCTTCTGTTCCTTGTTAGTTGTCATTTTCTTTACCCCTGTTTTATTTTCTTTTAAAGAGCTCGTCGTCGGCGGGATGCAGCCTGGCCTCGTCGATCTCCTCAAGGTTGAATTTCAAACCGCCGGACAGGAGGGCCTGCCCGTTTTCAAAGCCTTCGAGCGCGCCGTAATAGACGCGCGAACCGTTCATGGGCCTCTTCAAGCGCACCATGGCCTGCTGACCCGCAAAACGCTTAAAATCTTTCTCTTTCTTTATAACGCGGTCCACGCCCGGGGACGAAACTTCCAGGAAATAGCCGTCCTCGTAAATATTATTGGCATCCAGGTATTCACCCACTTTCTCGCTCAGTGCCGCGCAGTCGTCCAGGTTCACCCCGCCCGCTTCCCTGTCCACGAAGAGCTGGAGCAGAGGCTTCCCGTTATGGCTGGCCATCTTTAGGTCCACCAGCTCAAAACCGCTCTCGGCCAGAGTGTTGGCAACTTCAGTCTCAATTGCAACCTTATCCATAAAAGGGCCTCCGATACAAAAAAAAGCGGCTGAACTTCAGCCACCTTCCATAGATATATTAGCAATTAGACCCCTAAGAATACAAGAAAAAAAGCGCTTCCGCCTTTTATACCTTTTCTATTTAAGGTTCCTGGCAAAATACTCGAAAGCCAGGGCGAAGGGTTCCGGCGGGGCGCTGAGGACGCCGGCGCCTACCTGGCCGATGCCTGCTTTTTTATGTGCCACGCCGGTGTCAATGAAAGGGAGGATGCCGGACTTGGCCACCTTTATAACGTCTATACCCGTGGGAGTGCCGCGGAAGTTCAGGTAGGGAATCTTGTAGATATTGTTCTCTCCGGCTGTAATCTCGTACATGGCAAGGGTGTAACTGACAGCGTCTTCCGCCGTGCCGCCTACGAACTGGACGATGGCGGGCGCAGCCGCGATAGCGAAACCGCCCAGGCCGTTGGTCTCCGTGATAGCCGAGTCGCCTATGTCGGGGTTCGCGTCGGCTTTGGTGTAGCCGGGGAAGTAAAGAGCGTCAGGGACTTGCGCCGGTCCGGTAAACCACCTGGAACCCGTGCCAGAAAGCTGCACGCCGAAGTCGGTGCCGTTCCTCGCCATCGCCGTCACCACGCTGGAATCCTTAATCCCGCGCCCCGCGTCGAGCGAAGCCTTGGAAAGCGCCATTGAGAGATTCAGGAAGAAATGGTCATTGCCGTTTATGAATTCAAGAACCTTAGCGGCGGTCTCCATATCTTTGGCGGTCCTGATCACGGCCGGGGCGATAGCTCTGTAGAATAGAGAAGTCCCGGCGCGGTTGCGGTTGTGCACCTCGTCGCCCATATGCAGAGCCTGCGCCACAATAGCCTTCAGGTCCACCTTCCCAAGGGACGCTATCGCTGCTTTCAGCGCCGGGTAAAGCGCTGTCTCCATCCACTTAAGCCGCTCTATCACCTCGGGCGAGTAAGCGCCGTAGCGCAGCACCTTGCCCAGCCCCTCGTTCTGCGTGGCGTAGGCGTAATTACCGGCCGCCTCGTTCTTCACGATAAAGACCGGCATCGAGGCCGAGATGATCCCGGCCATAGGTCCCACGGCGCTATATTCGTGGCAGGGCGCGTATTTGATATTGCCCGAAGCCGCAAGTTTTTCCGCTTCCTTCGGTGTCCTGGCCAGCCCCTCGTACATCAGGGCCGCCATAACGCCGCCGCGCATGGGGCCGCACATACGCGCCCAGGCTATAGGGGGACCGGCGTGCAGTATCAGGTCCTTCCTCATCCCCGGAATTACTTCGAGAGCCGCACCCATGCCGACCAGCATAGGCTTGGCCTCAAGTATTCTCCCGAGAGCTTTCGCATTCGCTTTTTCAATGCTGAAATATTTAGCGGCCTTAGCAAAAAGCGCCGTCTCCCCCGAGAGCGGCGGTTTGAACCGGGCCTGCACGCTTTTAACCCCGGCGTCGGAAAGCCCTTGCCTGAAAGACTCCAGGCCGATATTGACCACCTTCAGTTCTGATTCAAAAAGTTTCATATTTTCCTCTTCGCGGAAAGCCTGATAATTTCTCCGGCCAGCCGGCAGGCCCCGGCATTGGACGGCATTACCAGTACACCGGCCGCCTCCAGGCCTTTCACCACTTTGGAGCGCACCTGCGGGTCGGCCTCCGTGCCGGTAACGGAAGCGACTACGGACAGTTCCCGGTTGCGGGCGAAAGCCTCCGTGATAGGAGGGAGTATGTCCTCCAGCGGTTTGGAGTTAGAGCCGTAGCCCAGGACAACGTCGAGCAGCAGCGCCGAGACTTCCGGTTTTGCCGCCTCTGAAATTATCATTTTATTGCGCAGGCTGAAATCTATCATCGGGTGCGGCCTCCCCACGGTGAACTCGTCCGCACCCATATCGATCACCGCGTGGCCCGACAGCTTCAGCGAATTTATAAGCTTCCATTTCTTATCCAGCGGAGCGTTGGACCAGATAGGGCCTATCAGCCCCGGAAGTATCACCTGCGCCTCGCTGACGAAAGTGCCGCCGGAGAAAAGCCCGCGCAGACGGGAGGACTTCTTCTTCTTCGCGGCTTCTTTCCTCGCAAGTTCGCCGACCTTCAGCGTCATGTCGTAAATCATCTCGCGCGCCTTCCCCAACTTCCAACCCTTAGCAAGGCAGACGGCTTTATAGGCCGCCTCTTCCAGTGTTTTGGCCGGGTAGAAATCATCTTTAATCTTCTCTTTTATCCCGCCACCGAGAAAGACAGCCACTACGGGCTTCTTTATCTTCTTTATCCCGGCCGCTATTTTCCTGAGTATTTCGGGATGGGGGGGTTTGGATACGATGAGCAGTACCTCCGTAGCCGGGTCGGCGGCCAGCATTTTGAGCCCCTGCAGAAGCGTCAGCGCGCCTATCTCCTGCTTAACGTCGCGCGAGCCGGCGCCGATGGCCTGGGAAATCCCGGCTCCCTCGTTCGAGATCAGTACCGTAACTTCCTGGAGCCCGGTGCCGGAAGCGGCCACCACGCCGATATTGCCGCGCCGTACCGAGTTGGCGAAAGCGATGGGCGCGCCGTTTATTATAGCCGTCCCGCAGTCGGGGCCCATTAACAGCAGCCCCTTTTTAACAGCGGTCTTCTTGAGGGCGAGCTCGGTCTCTAAGGTGACATTATCGGAGAAGAGCATTACATTTAAATTTTTCTCCAGGCAAGCTGCGGCGAGCGCGCCCGCGAAGCGGCCCGCGACCGAGATCACGGCGAGGTTGGCCCCGTCCAGGGTCCTGACGGCGTCATCCAGGCCGGCGGCCTTGCGGTCGGCTCCGGACCCCGCCTGTGGAGGTTTCTTATTTAGAAGTTCGTCCGCCGCCTTTAAAGCGGCCTCCGCGGCTGCCGGTGCCCTGGCGCTGACGGCTATGGCCAGGTCGCTGTCCCCGGCTTTCAGTATCTCCGGGGTGAGCAGGCCGGAAGCTTTGATTATCCCTTTATTTTCCCTGGTAGCCATAACCACGGCGGAGTCTATTACGCCGCCGATAGCGTTGATCTTCCTGGCCACCTGCATCAGCGAGACGGAATCGAAATAAGCGCCTTTCTTTATAACCGTTTTTATCATGCTGGTGCGTCCTTAGGGCTCGTGAAAGAATAACTGACGCATTTGGCTGAGCGGCTCAGCCCCCAGGGGGAGGCCCAGCTTTGAGCCGGCTGCCGCGTTGCTCCTCACTC
>CAMTWW010000091.1:0-4455 GCA_947085555.1 uncultured Elusimicrobia bacterium
ACGACGCTCTTCCGATCTCGTCGCCTTTCACTTCCACTTCGCCCGAAATTATCTTCCCGCCCGACAGGTCCAGGTCTTTCGACATGGTCAGGAAATGCTCGCCAGGCCGTAGCTGCTCGCTTATATGCCTGCCCAC
Organism: uncultured Elusimicrobia bacterium; assembly: GCA_947085555.1. Taxonomy (GTDB): domain Bacteria; phylum Elusimicrobiota; class Elusimicrobia; order Elusimicrobiales; family UBA9959; genus UBA9959. Next base: position 137 of record CAMTWW010000091.1, read on the forward strand.
CGCGTCCGCGAATTTCGTGCCGGCTATCTCTTCGGCGGCCGGGTTCATCATCAGGATCCTGCCGTCCTTGTCCACTATGACTTTGCCGTCCGCGACCTTTGACAGCACATGTTCGGTGCGCGCCCTCGTGTCGATCGCCCGCTGCTTTTCCGCCGCCAGGGCTTTGGTAGATTCCGCTATCTGCTGCTCCATGCTCTCGCGAAGGGACTTGATAGCGTCTTCGTAGGCGCGGGCCCGGTCTTTAGGATCTTTCACCGCGGATTCCACAAGCCCCTTGAGGATACCACCGAAGCTCATGTTCGCCAGCGGGTTTTCCCGTGGTACGCCGCCTCCAGGCCCTTCCGCCGCTTTTCCGCCGCCAGGGCCCTCGGCGGCCTTTCCTCCTCCCGGACCGCTTCCGGCCTGAGGGACGGGCCCGAACATGGAATCCACATCGATCTTCACTGCCGGCGGCTGATGCTCGTGGTTAGGCCCTTGGCCGGGCCTTGCCGGAGCCGGGCGCGGCTGCTGGGCCGGCGGTATTGCCTGCGCGGGCTTCGCGGGGGCCGGCTGCTGGGCCGGAGCCGGGCGCGGCTGCTGGGAGGGCGCTGTCTGTTGCGGCTGTCTTGTCTCCGCCGGGCGCGGCTGCCGGGCCTGCGCCGGTCCGGCCGCCGGAGGCGGGGCCTGGAATTCCGGAAAGATTTCCCGGACCGGCCTCGGAGCCGCCTGCCTGGGGGCCTGTGCCGGCTGCGCCGCGCTCCTGGCTTGGGATTGCGATGGAGATTGAGGAGAGTAACCCCCCTCTTTTACATAATGCACGGCATCCGGCCTGATATTGGCGACGCCTTTTCCGGCAAAGAATTCCTCGATATAGCCGGCCGGCCGGTTCTTGGCCTGGGCGCCCAGGAATTCGCACAGGGCGCCGATCTCAAAGGACTGTACCCCGTCCAGGAAGGTCAGGCCCTGGAGACGGTGGGCCCTGAAAAAAGCGTTGAGATTCTGCGATTCCTGGGTGACGGCGGGAACGGCGGTGTCGTTGAAAAGCCAGCTGTCGTTAGCGAAGGTAAGCGTTATAGAGGTCTCTTTTTTCGCGTCGAAGAGCATGCCCAGCAGGACGCTGAGCTTGCGCAGGGATTCCAGCACCACGGGGTGGCTCAGGGTATAAAGCGCGGTGTTCTTTATGGCTTTGGCCGTGGAGCCGAGGAACTCGGAGCAAAGCTCGGGGTAGGAGAGCGCGTACCGCTCGCTTCCCTGTACATAGGCGCCGCTGTTTTCCCCGGCGGTTTCCTGGTCTGTCGGTTTCATATAAATCACCCCATCATTATCTTGAACGCCTCGGACAGGGAAGTCTGCCCTTGCCTCACGGCTTCGAGGGCTGCCTGGCGCAACGAGGTCATGCCCTCCTTTACGGCCAGCTCGGTAAGCAGGTCCACATTATTGCTTGTAGTGATCAGCTGGCGCATGGCCGAGGTCTCTATCGGCATGACCTCGAAAATGGCCCTCCGCCCGGAATAGCCCTGGCTGCAGGCGTGGCAGCCCACGGGATGGTAGACCGTTTTCAGCAGCTCTATCTCTTTCGCGTTCAGGAATTTTTTATCGTCCGCAGTCGGCGCGCCGGCGGCCCGGCATTGGGGGCAGAGCGTACGCACCAGGCGCTGGGCGATCACCAACCTGACGCTGGCGGCCACCAGGTAAGGCGCCACGCCCATGTGGGTAAGGCGTACTATGGTGGCGGGAGCGCTGTTGGTATGCAGAGTGGAAAAAACAAGGTGGCCCGTGATAGAGGCCTTTATGGCTATCTCCGCTGTCTCTATGTCGCGTATCTCGCCTACCAGCATGATATCCGGATCCTGGCGCAGGAAAGCCCTCAGGGTGGATTCGAAAGTCAGGCCTATGGACGACAGGATCTTCACCTGGTTTACGTTCGGAACTTCGTATTCCACCGGGTCTTCCGCCGTCATAATGTTCACGTCAGGGCGGTTGAGCACGTTTATCATGGTATATAGCGTGGTGGTCTTGCCGCTGCCGGTGGGGCCTGTCACCAGGATCAGCCCGGTGGAGCCTTTGAGCGAGGACTGCACGGCTTTAAGCTCGCGGGGCGTCAGGTTGAGCTGCGAAAGGCTGCTGTTGAGCTTGCTCTGCCCCAAGATGCGCATGACTATCTTCTCGCCCTTGATGCAGGGCAGGGTGCTCACCCTGAACTCGATCTTATTCCCTTTGATGAGGACGCGGAACTGGCCGTCCTGGGGGAGGCGCCGCTCGGTTATCACCAGGCTGCTCATGATCTTTATGCGGGCCGTCAGCCGCTGGTGGATGGAGATGGGCAGCGTGGTCAGCTGCTTCAGCACACCGTCGACGCGGACCCTTACCAGCACGCGGTCCTCGAACGGCTCTATATGGATGTCGGAGGCGCGCATCTCTACGGCCGCCATGAGTATTTTATTTACGCGCTGGATAAGAGGAGAATCGTTGGTGAGGTTTTCCAGGCCCACCGCGTTTTGCGGTTCCTCCCTGCGCGGGGCTCCGCTCTCAAGCATTTCCAGATCCGGTTCGCCGCCGGTTGACAACATGTCTATTTCCGGGACTTCAGATTCCGGCTCGGGCACGGGTTCCTGCGCAAGCTCCGGAAAGGGCTCCTGCCGGGGCGCCGGCGCCGGTTCAGGCGGCAATTGGGCTTCGGGAGGCAGTTCTACCGGGGCGATCCGGGCCGGGGCGGACGCGGCCGGCTCCTGCTGATAAACCCCATGGGGTTCGGGCGCGGCAGTTTTGAACCGTTCAATTTCCAGAGAAACGGGCTCCGGCTCTATGAGCATGGCCGGCGCCGGCCTGGGCTCGGGCCTGGGAGCCGGCCTGCTTTCCTGAACGGCAGTCGGGGGGACACTGCCGAAAACCCTGAAGATGCTGTCGAGAAGTTTGGCGTTCGAAACCGGCTTCTCGAGAAAATCCGAGATGTCCATGTTCAGGGTGCGCAAGTGCTGGCGGTTGGCGGCGCCGGTGAACATGATTATGCGGAGACCGTGAGTTTCGTAGTTGCTGCGTACTTCCTGTATAAGTTCATACCCGTTCATTTTGGGCATGTTAAAATCTACCAGTATCATGTCCGGTATGGTTTTGGCGAGTACGGCGAGCGCTTCCTCTCCGTTGCCCGCTTCAAGGACCGTATAATGGTTCACGCTCAGGAGGTGCCTGACCAGCTCCCGGTAATCCTTGTTGTCGTCGACCACCAGCACGCTCCTGGACGCCGCTGCCGGGCGGGGCTGAATCCTGGCCTGGGAGCCGGGCTGAGGCGCTCTGCCGCCGGGGCCCATTCCGGTCCCCGTAGTATTAGGAGTAAACGTTTCCATAACCTCGCCCTCCCGATACACAGCGCTTTCGACCGCTGATAGCACACAAACTATTGTAGTGAGACTATATTTCCGAATTGCTGCTTCATCAATAGTATATAGGCTGGGCCCGCATTTTACAATTGGCGGATTCCCTTTTCTGCTGACTTATCTCCACCTAACGGCGTTTTTTGCGGCCTTTGCAGTTATTGCGGTAGCAGGAGGGAGTGGTTTTGGCTACCTTTTCGAATTGCCTGATGAAGGACTCGGTATTGGCGTAGCCCAGTTTGGCGGAGATCTGCTTGACGCTGCTGCCGGTGGACCTGAGCATTTTCTTGGCCTGCGCCATTTTTACTTTAAATTTATATTCATTAAAGCCCATCCCTGTCTTTTCCCGGAACAGGCGGCTTAAATATTTGGGGCTCATGTACACGGTCAGCGCCGCGTCCTTGAGGGTGACCTTTTTAAAGCAGTTGCCTTCAAGGAACCAGCGGACATGCTCTATTTTCCCGGCTATATCCATGTCGTCCGGTCGGCTCGCCCCGGATCTTTTAAGGAGCTCCTTTTCTATGGCCTCCCTCATAACTTTAATGTCGAAAGGCTTTTCTATGTAATTATCGGCCTTGGCTGTCAGAGCGTGTATGGCCACGTCCTTGGTGCTGAAACCGGTCATTATGATAACGCTCTTGTCAGGCGCGCTGGTCTTTATCTTTTCCAGCGCGGACAGGCCGTCCATGCCCGGCATCTGCACGTCGAGGATCACCAGGTCCAGCTCGTTGGGTTTTTTAAGTATGGCCAGGGCTTCCTGGGCGCAGGAAGCCTCGGTAATATCGTATTCCTCGTACCAGAGCCTGAAATCGGTACGCAGGTCCTTATTGTCGTCTACCAGCAGTATCTTACCGCGCATAACTTTCCCCCCGTATATGCACGTTTTCCCTTGATATGAAAAAACTAAACCGTTCCGCGCAGGTAAAGCAAAGCCTTGCCCACTGTATAGCTTTCCTGGCCGGCAGATCG
>CAMTWW010000092.1:0-2271 GCA_947085555.1 uncultured Elusimicrobia bacterium
CGGCACCCCGGCCCGGCGAGGAGGACAGCGAGCTTATTAACGCCGGTAAAAAGCCGGTGACCGCGATAAAGGGAGCCTGCTACTTCCATCACGCCGACAGCTTCAGCATGATCCGCGGCGGACACGTGGATATCTGCGTCCTCGGAGCCATGCAGGTTTCCGAAAAAGGGGACCTGGCCAACTGGTCCACCGGGGAAGCGGACGATATTCCCGCCGTGGGGGGAGCCATGGACCTGGTACAGGGCGTCAGGAACATCTACGTGATAATGCAGCATTCGGCGAAGGACGGCGCGCACAAGATAGTAAGGGAGTGCACCTACCCGCTTACCGGCAAAGGCGTCGTCAGCCGGATCTACACCGAGCTGGCCGTGCTTGACGTAACAGATAAGGGCCTGTTCGTCAGGGAAACCGCCCCGGGGGTTACGTTCAACCTGCTGCAGGGCAGGACAGGAGCGCAACTGTACAGGTGACCCGCCAACACTATGAGCGATAAAAACACCACTACTACCCAGAAGACAGCCAGCGAGGAACTCTACAGCCGCGCCTGCAGGTACCTGCCGGGCGGCATAAGCCGCAACCTGGTGCTGAGAACGCCCTACCCTTACTACGCAGCCGGCGCCTCCGGCTGCCGCGTTACCGACATAGACGGGAACGAGCGGCTGGATTTCGCCAATAACATGGCCTCCCTGATCCACGGGCATGCCCACCCGGCCATCGTCAGCGCCGTCATTGAACAGCTGAAAAAGGGCACCGCCTATACCCTGGCGACCAAAGCCGAGGTGGATTTCGCGGAATTGCTGTGCAACCGGGCGCCGGGATTCGAGCAGATACGCTTCGTCAATTCCGGTACCGAGGCGGTGATGGCCATGATAAAGGCCGCGAGGGCTTTCACCGGCCGCCCCAGGATAGCCAAGGCCGAAGGCGCGTACCACGGCACCTACGACTGCGTGGAAGTGAGCCAGACCTCCACGCCGGCGAACTGGGGGGACCCCGGCAGGCCCAACGCCGTCCCGCTCGTGCACGGCACCCCTAAAGGGGTAGTGGACGATGTCGTCGTCTTCCCCTACAACGACGTCGAGAAGACGCTCGCCATCCTGGACGAGCATGCCGGCCGGCTGGCCTGCGTGGTGATAGACCCGATACCGCACCGGGTGGGCCTGGTGGAAGGCGCCGGCAAATTCGTCGAGGCCGTTTACCAGTGGACCAGGAAGAACCAGGCCCTCCTGGTTTTCGACGAAGTGGTGACCTTCCGGGTGAACTACGGCGGCGCCCAGCAGAATTATCCCTGCAGGCCGGACCTGACCGCGCTCGGCAAGATAATAGGCGGCGGATTCCCGGTAGGCGCTTTCACCGGCCGCTCGGATATTATGAAGGTGCTTGACCCCAGAGAGAGCAAACTACTTTTCCCTCTGTCCGGGACTTTCTCGGCCAACCCGGTCTCCATGACCGCCGGCCGCATGGCGATGGAATTGTTCGATAGGGAGGCCGTGGCCAGGCTGAACCAGCTCACCCGGAAAGCGATCTCCCAGATAAAGGAAGCGGCCGCCCTGGCGGGGGTACCGGCCTCTATTACCGGGGCAGGGTCCATGTTCCGCGTCCACCTCAGCGCCGTCCCGCCGACCACCTACAGGGAGGCCTACCAGCCGAAAGAGCTGGCAGCGCTGATGAACAGGCTGATCGACTATCTCTTTATCACGGAGAAGCTGATATTGACCAATACCTGCGCCTGCATGTTCTCCACCGCCCTGACGCAGAGGGAAGTTGACAGGCTTTCGGAGGGCATGCTGAACGGGTTCAGGTTCATTAAGGCCGACCTGGAGAAAATGACGGCAGCCGGGCAGAAACCATGAAAGAAGCCTATATCTGCGACATGATCAGGACGCCCGTCGGGAAGTACGGCGGGGCGCTTTCCTCCATCCGCACCGACGACCTGGCCGCGCTCCCGCTGAAGGCGCTCCGCGAGCGCAACCCCGGCATTGACTGGGGAGAGCTGGACGACGTGCTGCTTGGCTGCGCCAACCAGGCCGGCGAGGACAACCGGAACATCGCCCGCATGGCGCTCCTGCTCGCCGGTTTCCCTGAAACCGTCCCCGGAGCTACCATTAACCGCCTGTGCGGCTCCGGCATGGACGCCGTCGGCACGGCCGCGCGGGCCATCAGGTCCGGGGAAGCCGAATTGCTGATAGCCGGCGGCGCCGAAAGCATGTCGCGCGCGCCCTTTGTCCTCGGGAAAGCTTCAGAAGCCTTCTCAAGGTCCGCTGAACTGTACGA
>CAMTWW010000093.1:0-6400 GCA_947085555.1 uncultured Elusimicrobia bacterium
ACTGGTATCATAAAGCCGGTATGGCACATATGGCATAGTTCTCTTGCAGTACAAACAGGGTCAAAGGAGTTTTTTCTTTCAAGAAGGCGCACCTCTTTCAGCGAGAGCTCGTATTCAAAAGAGCACTCGGTGCATCTTATCGGTAAAGCGGCTTGTGTAAAAACACAACAGACTAAGACAGAATGTTGACAGGCTCGCGGTCTCCTATGTATACTTATGTATACAAATGGCTACTTAACATCCATATGCGCACAAAACACCTGCTGGAAGATTATTTAGGACAGAAGTCGAAAGTGACTATACTCCGCATCCTTTACCGCGGCACCGAACTCACAGGACGGGAAATAGCCAGGAAGGCAGACCTAAGCCCCAGGGCCGCGCAACAGGCCCTGCAGGAACTCTATGCCACAGGCGTTGTCCTCCGGAAGTCCGTGGGGGCGTCATATTTATTTTCACTTAATCGGACACGTTACGTAGTTGAAAATATATTGTCCCCCCTTTTTGACAGTGAGCAGGGCCTTGCCGGCGCGATGATCGAAGAGTTGCGCAAGGCGCTGCCTGCTAAAGGCATTGTCTCCATAATCATGTTCGGTAGCGTGGCCAGAGGTGAAAATAAGCCGGGCAGCGATCTGGATATTATGATCGTGCTTGAAAATTCCCTGGATGTCCGGAAGATCACCGCCGGAGTACAGGACAAAGGCGGCAAGTTCCTAGCGAAATTCGGAATGATGCTTTCCCCCCATGTGATCCGGCGCCGCAATTTTGTCTCCCGGTTCGATAAGAAAGACAAACTGATCCAGAACATTATCAAGGAAGGCCGCGTCATCTTCGGCAAACATTTTGAGGAGGTGCTGGCCCATGAGCCCAAAGAAACATCGCACTAGGCATGTAAGCGAAGCCGAAGCAAAATCCTATCTGAAGAAGGCTGAAGAATTTTATCAGACCATGCTGGAGTCCTACCGGGTTTTAGATATCCGTATATATGGATATACGATATCCGCCAGTCCAAAGGCGGCGCCCTCCCATATTATACCTGTCCCTTGATAACTCCATGTATATACGGTATACTTACAATGTAGTACCTAGGAGGCATTATGACCAAATATTTAACCCCGCATGGAAACAGCGCGGCCCTGATAATAGATAAGCCCATTCTCGCGCTGCTGAACATCACCATGACAACGCCATTGGAGATATCCACGGACGGGCGCAGCCTTGTGATCTCCCCCTCCATCGAAAAATCCCGGCAGAAGAAATTCTCCGCGGCTATGGCCAGTGTAAACACCCTCCACGGAAAAACACTCCGTAAGCTCGCAAAATAATGGGGCCGCTCTTCCTTACGCTGACGGAGGTCATTGATATTCATAATGACCAGATTAAACGCTATGGCGGCGATACCGGGGCGCGGGACCTGGGTTTACTGGAATCAGCTATTTCCGTTCCGCAATCCGGTTTTGGTGGGCAGCTCCTGCACGCTTCCCTTTTCGAGATGGCAGCCGCCTATGCGTTCACGATGCGGCGCGAAGGCCGCATTTCCGAAGCGGAAATCCTGGCCTTCCTGCCCCCCGCCCTGGCAGAAGTTACGCAACCCCCGAAATAGAACCCCTGCAAAGCGGGCCAGGGCTCAGTTTTTTTTCATGGGCCGCGTCCTGAGTATCTGGTGCATAGCCGAGGTGAGCAGTTCGGTTTTGACCGGCTTTTCCATAAAATCCCGGACATTGGATTGCTGCCTGATCATGTCGGAGGTGGTGCGGTCCAGGCGGCGGCCCGTCAGGACTATGACGGGGATAGCGGACGTCTCATCCGCCTGGAGCGCCTGCAGGATTTCAAATCCCCCGGCTTTCGGCAGCAGCAGGTCCAGGAGGATGATGTCTGGCAGGAGAGCGCGGGCCTTGTTCTGGGCCTCGAGCCCGTCCTCGGCCTTCTCGACCCTGAAGCCCTCTTTCTTCACCACGGCTTCCAGCAGGTCCATGATCTCTTTGTCGTCGTCCACTATAAGCACGAGCTTCCCGGCAGAATTTGTAAACTCCGAATTCGACATCGCGTCCGCCTCCAGTAGTTAACGGGTAAACCGCTTAATAAATATTACAAAAAAAACCGGCGTGCCGCCCCCCCGCTCAGTTCCGGAAACGCGGCCGCGGCGCTATCATATCCGAAAGCACGCGCGCGGCCTCTTCAAGCACGAAATCCCCGGCGGCGGGGGCTTTGGCATAGCCGCCGCCTTCCGCCGCGGGGGAGGAAACGGCTATGCCCGCCGCGGCGGCGCCCGATAAAGCCGCGGCGGAGGAGGCCTGGATGGCCGGAACGAAGGCCGCCGCAGCCGGCCCGGAGGACAGGGCGGCCGCCATGGCCGCCGTAGAATTTAACACCAGGGGTTTCCCGGCTTCGATATCCTGCAGGGTGATCTCGGTGACGGACAGAGGCGGGAGCCCGCGCGCGGCGCGTTCTTTGTTGCGCCTGGTTTTGCGGGCCTCGTCCTTCTTGCGCTCGGCCAGGCGCCTGGCATAGTTAAGGGAGATGGTTTTATCTTTCTTGCGCTCGAGGTAAAGAGCGATGTCCTGCCTCACGAACTTGAAGTCCGGCGCGGCCGCGACCCTATCCGCCGACTCCGCCCGCAGCCGGGCCAGCTGCGGCGCGGTGACGGCGTCCACTGGCCTATAGGCGGCCGGAGGGATCTGGTCGTAGACCATGGCATTGGGCAGCGAAGACTCGGCTATGTCCAGGTAGTCGTTCAGGGACGGCAGCGCTATGTCCGGCGGCACACCGCGGTTCTGCGTGGAGCCGCCTGAAACCCGATAGAATTTCTGTATGGTCAGCCGCAAACCGCCGGCTTTGTACTGGCTTAGGGCCGGCGGCATATACTGGTCCAGCTCCGCCACGGTCTGCACCGTCCCTTTGCCGAAGGTGCTTTTCTCTCCGACCAGCACGGCGCGGCGGTAATCCTGGAGCGCGGCGGAAACTATTTCCGAAGCCGAGACCGAGAAGCGGGAATTCAGCACCAGAAGCGGCCCGGTATAAGCCGGGCCGTCCACCGGCGCGCTTAAAGTCCGCACCCCCCCTCGGTAATCCCGCACCAGCACCACCGGCCCGCCGCCGGTGAAAAGTCCGGTCATGTTCACGGCCTCCTCTAGGGAGCCCCCGCCATTGCCCCGCAGGTCCAGGATAATGCCGGCCACTTCCTGCTTTTTCAGATAATCCAGCAGGATCCCGACATCGCGCGCGGTGCTCTCCCCGCCCGAGGGACCGACTTTGGTGTAAAAAGAGGGGAGCTTGATGACGCCCAGCCGCCGTTCCCGGCCGTCCTTCCCCGGAACTAGGACTATCTGCGCTTTTGCCTGCTGGTCCCGGAGCAGGATCTTGTCGCGCACCAGCGTTACCGTAACACGGGTAGACGGGTCTAGGGCATCCGCGGGGATCAGTCTTAAGCGGACCACCGTCCCTTTCTCGCCGCGTATAAGTTTTACCAGGCGGTCGAGCCTCATCCCCGCGGCCTCCGTGAAGGGGTCGTCTATTCCCTGCGCTACGGCCTCTATGCGGTCGTTAATATGGAACGCTTCGCTTTTCGCCGCCGGGCCGCCGGGGATTATGGCGAGGATCTTGGCGTAGCCCTCCTCCGTCTGAAGGCTGACGCCGATGCCCACCAGGGAAATACCCAGGCCTATTTCAAAATTCTCTTCGGCCGGGGCGCCCATATAGGCGCTGTGCGGGTCATAGCAGGCGGCCAGGGCCGTAAGATAGCCCTGCAGCACGTCCCCGGAGTCGAACTCCCTGTAATTCTCCAGGAGCCGGTCGTAATTCTTCCGCACTTCTTTGGCCCAATCCTCTGATTTAGCGCCGTCCAGCTTTTCCTGCAGCATATCGGATGTTATCCTTTTGCGCCAAAGCCCGCGCGCCGCGGCCTCGTCTGCCGGCCAGGCGGCCTCGCGCCGGTCTATAAGCATGGTCTCGTCGGAAGTGAAAGTGAAGGTGGAGCGGACCAGTTCATGCGTCCAGGCCACCCGCTCACCCAGGCGCTTCATGAACCGGTCAAAGATGAAGTAGGCCGGCGTAACGTCGCCGTATTTAATGCGCTGGGCCAGGCCCGGGCCGAAACGGGCGTTGAATTCGGCGATATCCGGGGCGAGGAAGAACAGGCGGTACGGGTCGTACATCCGCAAATAGAGCTTCAGCAGCTCCCGGGAAGTTTCAGCGGTGAGCGGCTTGCGGGCATAGTGGCCCTCTTCCAGGAGGGTAGCCGCCAGCCGGGCCGTGGCCGGAGACGCCGGCCCGGCCTCTACTGTCCCTGTGGAGACGGCGGCGCAGGGGCCGGCCGCCGGGGACAGGAAAAGAAAAAAGGAGAAATAAAAGGAGAGTGATTTCATGCCTGATCTGTTGGCGCTGGAACCCGGTGTGTGTCAATCCTCACGCCTCAACCCGGAAGATTAATTTTACCAGGCCGGTTCTCCCGCGCGCCGGCTAGACTCCGCAGGACGGCTTCCACGGAGAAAGGTTTGCTCAGACAGGGCCGCCCGGATTCCACGGGAAAAGACAGGCTCTCGGCGCCTATAGACCCCGTCATAAAGACCCACCTGGGCACGAGTTCCGGCTTATTCGCGCAAACCCAGCTGTAGAGCTCCCTGCCGCCCATTTCCGACATGCGCATATCGCAAAAAACCGCGTCGTAAACATTTTTCTTCAGTTTCCCGATCCCCTCCAGGCCGCTTGCGGCTGTCTCAGGAACGCAGTTTATCGACTGCAGTATCCGCACTAAAACATTGCGGATAAGTATTTCATCGTCAATTACCAGTACTCTCAAGCCCGCCGGAACCGGCGCGGCAGCCTGGGCAGCGCTGCCGACCGCCCGGACCTCTTCCAGCGCCGGAATTTCAACGATAAACAGTGTCCCCTTCCCGGGTGTACTCTCTGCCCGGAGGCTCCCCCCATGCTCCGAAACTATCCCGTAGGACAGGGAAAGCCCAAGTCCCGTCCCTTTGCCCGGCGCCTTTGTGGTAAAGAACGGCTCAAAGATGCGCTGGAGGTTCCCGGGCGGAATGCCGGGCCCGTTGTCTTCAACCTCAGCCCGTATCCGGCGGCTTTCAAGGCGGGTGCGCACCGTCAGCTGCCCGCCTCCCCTGTGCTCCGTCATGGCCTGCTGGGCGTTGATGAAAAGATTCATGAAGACCTGCTGGAGCTGGTGATAGTCGGCCATGGTCCCGGGCAGCCCGGGGTCAAGTTCCAGGAGCACCGAGATATTGCGGGTCCTCAACTGGGAAGCCTCAAGTTTCAGGGATTGCTCAATCAGTTCATTGATAGAAACATAAGTCTTCTCCGGCTTGTGCTCGCGGGCGAAGGTGGTAAGCCCCTTGACGACCTTCTGGCATCTCACGGCCTCCTGGAGGATGGCGGCCAGGTCATCGCGGAGCCGGGGCTGCTCTATGATCAGCTTGTCTTTCAGAAGCAGTTCGGAAAAACCCATGATGCCCGTCAGGGGATTATTGATCTCGTGCGCCACTCCGGAAAGCACCTGGCCCAGCACGGAGAGTTTTTCCGCCTGGGTGAGCTGTTCCCGCAGGCCCTTCAACTCCAGGAAAGCTTTCTCAAGTTCCGCCGCCCTGAGGCTCTCCTTCGCAGCCAAAGACTTTTGTTCAGCCTCCGCGCGGCGCAGGGTGGCGAGCATGGCGGCGCGCGACCGTATTATCCGGCCTGTCTCGTCGTCCGGGATCTCTGCCTCCGGGATGTCCGAATTTTCCATGTCCCCGCGCAGCACCGCCTCGTCGGCTTCCAGGATCCTCGCCAGAGGGCGCGTCAGGCGGCCGGCAAGGAAGGCCGCAAAGGCCAGGCCCGCTGCTATGATCAGGGCCGCAAAGGCCAGGCCCTGAAGCAGCAGTTTCCGGATCCTGGCGTCGAGACTCTCAAACGAAAGCACCACCCGCGCGGACCCGATCGCTTCGCCCCCGGGCATGAGGCCGGCGGCCGGCGGCTGAATCTGCGCCGTGGCGGTGAAGAGCCTGTCCCGGCCGCGCCCGCTCCAGCCGGCTTCGGGCGCAGCCGGCAGGTCCGCCCCGGCCGAGGCGAGAGTCCGGCCCGAGGCGTCGCGCACGGAGGCCGCGACAATGTCCGGCGTTGAAAGCAAGGCGGCCAGGAGAGGGCCGAGCTGCTTATAGAGGTCTTCGTTATACACGGCCTTGCCGCTGTTGGCGGCCAGATTCCGCGCCAGGGATAAAGCTTTCTCCTCCGTCTTCTCGACAGCCAAGTTACCGGCCAGACCCAGGGAAAGCGCGAGGAAAGCCCCGGCCGTCCCGAAGAGGACGGCCGCGTTCCCAAGCGTAAGTTTATCACGGAATTTCATAATTATCCCCCGATTATGGTGACACACAACTTATCTAGTGGTTTCCCGGTCTTGGGTCGGAGATAAGTTGTG
>CAMTWW010000094.1:0-3360 GCA_947085555.1 uncultured Elusimicrobia bacterium
CTGCGCGGCGGCGCGCAGCAAAACCTCGACGAGGACGAGTTCGTCAACGTGGAGGTCATGCCTTTTGAGAAGGCCTGGGGACTGGTGAAGAAAGGCGTCATCAGGGACGCCAAGACCATAATCGCTTTGCAGGCGTGGAAAATTAAAATAATGGAGAAAAAATGAAATTTGACGCTACCGACAACCTGTGCGTGAATACGTTAAGGACACTTTCCATCGACATGATCGGGCAGGCCGATTCCGGCCACCCCGGGCTGCCGCTGGGCGCCTCGCCCATGGCCTATGCCGTCTGGGCCGGCCACCTCAAATTCGTCCCCTCCGACCCCGAGTGGTTCGACCGGGACCGCTTCGTGCTCTCCGCCGGGCACGGCTCGGCCATGCTCTATTCCATGCTGCACCTTTACGGCTATGGCCTGACGCTGGAAGACCTGAAAAAATTCCGCCGGCTCGACAGCCTCACGCCGGGCCACCCCGAACACGGGCACACCAAGGGCGTGGAGACCACCACCGGCCCGCTGGGGCAGGGCTTCGCCAACGCCGTGGGCCTGGCCCTGGCCGAACAATTGCTGGCCAAAAAACTGAACACCCCCGGGTTCTCCCTCGTAGACCATTTCACCTATGTGCTCTGCGGCGACGGAGACCTGATGGAAGGCGTCTCTTACGAGGCGGCCTCCCTGGCGGGACATCTCAAGCTCGGCAAACTCATCTGCCTTTTCGACTCCAACAGCATCACGATAGAGGGCGTCACCGCCATTTCGTTCAGCGAGGACATGAAAAAGCGCTTCCAGGCCCAGGACTGGCAGGTGCTGGAAGTGGGTGACGGCAATAACCTCGACGAGATAGACGCAGCCGTCAAGAAAGCCAAGCGCGAGACCGAACAGCCCTCGATGATAATAGTAAAGACCCATATCGGCTTCGGCAGCCCGAAACAGGACAGCAGCGGCGTACACGGCGAGCCGCTCAAACCCGCCGAGATCCTGGCCACCAAGAAGGCGCTGAACTGGCCCTCCGAAGAACCTTTCTTCGTGCCGGAAGAGGCGCGCGCCCGCTTCGCCGAACAGGCCGCGGCCGGCGAGAAGGACCGCAAACGCTGGCTCAAGCTCTGGAAGAACTACACCGCCGCCATGCCTGAAAAAGCCGAACTGGCCAAGGCCATGCTGGGCCGCGAGATACCCGAGAGGCTGTTCAACCCCGACGCCGCCTTCTTCGATAAGGCCATGGCCACCCGCGAAGCCTCCGGCAAGGTGATCAACCTGATAGCTGACGCGCTGCCCGGCTTCACCGGCGGCTCGGCCGACCTGGGCCCGTCCAACAAGACGGATTTCCTCAGGGAGCCGGAGCGCACCCTGCACTTCGGCATACGTGAGCACGGCATGGCTTCCATAGTCAACGGCCTGGCCCTACACGGCGGGCTGATCCCCTTCGGCGCCACCTTCCTGATCTTCTCGGACTATATGCGCCCGGCCATACGCCTGGCGGCCCTGATGCAGACGCCCTCCATCTTCGTGTTCACCCACGACAGCATAGGCCTGGGCGAGGACGGCCCCACCCACCAGCCGGTGGAGCAGTTGATGAGCCTGCGCCTGATCCCCGGCCTCCTGGTGCTGCGCCCCGCCGACGCCTGGGAAACACTTTACGCCTGGGAGACCGCGGTGCGCCTGAAGCGCCCGGCCTGCCTGGCGCTCACGCGGCAGAAGCTGCCGCTGATGACGCAGTATAGGGAGAAGATAGCGGCGGGCTTCAAGCGCGGCGCCTACCTGCTGCGCGGCCCGTCCACCGTGCCTTCGATAGAACTGATAGCGTCGGGCTCCGAAGTCTCCGCTCTTTTCGAGGCCGCCGCGCTGCTGGAAAAAGACGGCATAGCGGCGCGCATAATCTCCGTTCCTTCCTTCGAGCTGTTCCGCGAACAGGACAAGGCTTACAGGAACTCCGTCTTCCTCCCCAACCTGCCCAAACTGGCGGTGGAAGCCGGCCGCAGCATCGGCTGGACCGATCTGGTGGGGACGGAAGTGGAAGTTATGGGAGTCGAGACTTTCGGCAAATCGGCCCCCACCGCGCAAGTCTACGCGGCGCTGGGCCTGACGGCGGAAACGATAGCGGCCAAAGCTAAAAAGATGGTGAAATAAGTAGTAAGGATTAAGTGGTAAGGATTAGGTTAGATAGCGCGGGCGCGGCGCAGGCCCCAGAGCGAGACCAGGGCGAAAAACCCGGCAGGGGTCAGGCCGGCGAGGAAGGGCGGCAGCAGCTCGGCGTTGCCGGCCTCCTGCGCCATTATTATGACCGCCCAGAAGAAGAAACCTAAGCCCACCGACAGCCCGAAACCCAGATAGCGGTTGTTTTTCCGCGCCAGCAGCGCCATGGCGGCGCCGATCAGCGCCATGGCTGGGTTGGCCAGCGGAGCGGCGAGCTTCACCCACAGCAGCGTCCGCTCGGCCGCGGCCGGGGCGCCCACGGCCTCCAGGCGGCGCAGGCGGTGCAGCACATCGGCGGTCGAGATCCCGTCCGGCACGAGTTTCTCGAGCACCAGGTTTTCCGGCCGCACGGAAATCGCCGACTGGTAGAGCGGGAAGCGCTTCACCGCCGGCTTCAGGTCCCCGTCGTATTTTATCATTACCCCGTCTAAAAAGGCCCAGCGACCCGCCTCCGGCTGCCAGACGGCGGAGGCGGCGTTTATCTCGAGCGAGAGCCGCCCGGCCTTGTAAATATTGGCGATAACCCCGTCCATCCGCTTGCGGCGGCCGTCGAAAAGGCGGGCGGTAACGAAGATCTCGTTCCCGGCCAAGAAAGAGACGTCGTTCTTTACCAGCCGCTGCCAATCGTCGCGGCCGCGCATCTTCCCCTCGAAAAGGTATTCCGAACGCATATAGAGGCCCGGAACCGCGGTTTCCTGCAGGATAAACTGCCCCAGCCCGGCCAGCAGGGCGCAGGCCAGCAGCGGCTTGAGCATGTCGAAAGGCCGCCAGCCTCCGGCGAGCCCGGCTTTCCATTCGCCCTTCGACAGCATATTCCCGAGCGAGAACAGCACGGCCAGCAGGGTGGCCAGCGGCGTCATCTTGACTATAAAATAAGGCGCCTGGTAGAGTATGTGCCTGGCGAAGAGCCCGCCGCCCTCCCCGCTCTTCATGAAAAAGTTCAGCTTGTCGAACAGGCTGCCGAAGATAAGGAGCAGGCAGAAGACGCCCAGCCCAAAGCCGAAAGGGGCCCAGAAACTGCACGCGATGTACCTGTAAAATATTTTATTCATTAAGCGGTAAATTTAATCCTTAATCCTTAATCCTTAATCCTTAATCCTTAATCCTTAATCCTTAATCCTTAATCCTTAATCCTTAATCCTTAATCCTTAATCCTTAATCCTTAATC
>CAMTWW010000095.1:0-10090 GCA_947085555.1 uncultured Elusimicrobia bacterium
CATTTGGGAACGAATTGTCACCATAATTGACTCAATGCTTAAAGGCAAGGGAGTTAAGAACGCTTATTTCCCTATCTTTATTCCCCAGAGTTTTCTGGAAAGGGAAAAGAAGCACGTGAAAGGGTTTTCCCCCGAGCTGGCTGTGGTGACGCACGGCGGAGGCAAAGAGCTTGAAGAGCCCTTAGTTGTCCGTCCGACATCTGAAACGATCATCTATGAATCGTTCTCCAGGTGGATTCAGTCCTATCGGGACCTGCCAATACTCATAAACCAGTGGTGCAACATTGTCCGGTGGGAGATGTGCACCCGACTGTTTCTCCGCACCACCGAATTTCTCTGGCAGGAAGGCCATACCGCGCACGCCACCGAAAAAGAGGCGCTCGAGGAGACCTGGCGCATGCTGGACGTCTACGCCGATTTCTCCGAGAACGTGATGGCGGTGCCGGTCATAAAGGGCCGCAAGACCGAAGGCGAGCGCTTCGCCGGCGCGCTGGAAACGCTCTCCATAGAGGGCCTGATGCAGGACGGCAAGGCCCTGCAGATGGGCACCAGCCATTACCTGGGGCAGAACTTCTCCAGGGGTGCCGACGTCAAGTTCCAGAACAAGAGCGGCCAGCTGGAATATGTTTACGCCACCAGTTGGGGCGTCAGCACCAGGCTTGTCGGCGCGCTGATCATGACGCATTCCGACGACGCCGGCCTCGTGCTTCCGCCGAAGCTGGCGCCTGTGCAGGTCATAGTGATCCCCATCTACAAGACCGACGAGGAGCATGCCAGGACCCTGGAAGAGGCGAAGAGAGTTTTCGCGGAACTTAAAGCCCTGGGCGTCGCCGTGCGCATAGACGACAGGGAAGGGATCATGCCGGGAGCGAAGTATTACGAATGGGAAGGCAAAGGCGTACCCCTCCGGATCGAAGTCGGGCCGAAGGACCTTGAGAAAGGGTCGCTCTGTGTCGCGCGCCGGTTCGTCTCCGAGATCAAAGGCGAGGCTCCCGACGCCCAGAGGCGGCGCCGCAAATCCTTCCTGCCCAGGGCGGAGGCGATAGCGTCTATCCTGCCCACGCTGGAAGCCATGCAGAAGGAACTGCTGGAGCGGGCCCGTGTTTTAAGATCCGACCGCAGCCGGGTGCTGGATAAGCTGGAAGACTATGAAAAGTTCTTTAAAGACGAAGGCGGAGGTTTCGCCTGGGTACACTGGGCCGGTGACACTGCGCAGGAAGAAGAAATGGCGAAGCGCTTCGAGACCAGCATCCGCTGCCTCCCCTTCGAAGACCAGATTCCGGCCGAAGCCAGAGGCGAAGGCCTCTGCATCCTCACCGGCAAGCCCTCAAAACAGCGAGTGTTAATGTCCAAATCTTATTAGAGTAGTTGAAAGTAAAAATAAAGTAGAATTCTTGCAGGAGTTAAGAGAGGATAAACAATGAAACCCGACGACTTTATGAAATTCATGGAAAAGGCCAAAATGTACGACCTTACCCAGCCCCTGAGCATACATACCCCTCCCTGGCCGAGCTATATGCCGCTCCAGCTTCAGTATTTCAAGCGCATAGCCGGCGCCCATATGGGCCAGGGCGCCAACGGGCAGATAATGACCACCTCCAACCATGTGGGCACGCACATGGACGGCGAGATCCATTTTTACAGCGCTGGCCGCACTATAGGCGAAGTTCCCATGAAGGAATGGGTAGGCAACGCCGTTGTCGTGGACATTTCCAAAGATGTCGGGGATTACGACCTTTATGAGCCCGAACTCCTGATGAAGCGGGCCGATATCCGCAAGGGCGACATCCTCATCATCAATACCGGCTACCATAAATACGCCTGGTATGAAAAGGGAACTTGCGACGAGGTCCGCTATTTCTGCAAGCACCCCGGGCCCGGGCCGCGCTTCCATAAGTGGGCGCTGGATATGAAATTCAAGTGGATAGGCGTGGACTGCGGCAGCGCCGACCACCCGATGAACACTATCATCCGCAACTGGCATCCGAAGCTCTTCGTGGAGGCTGAGAACAAGCTTGTTGCAAAGTACGGCAAGAAATGGGACGAGCTGTTCCCTCAGGACATTTATTACCAGGTAATGCACCTGAAACTATTCCCCAGGCGCCTGGTTCACGCCGAGAATATAGGCGGCGAAATAGACAAGCTTTCCAACAAGCGCTGCTGGCTGGGCTTCTTCCCGCTCAAAGGTATAGAGCTTGAATCAGCCATGGGCCGCGTGGTAGCCTGGACGGCGTAAGGGTTCTTATGCCGATAACTACGGAATTTGAATACGTGAAGCCAAAGGACATGGACGAAGCCCTCCGTGTCTTTTCACTTTACAGGGAAAAAGCCAGAGCGCTGGCCGGCGGCACCGACCTGGTGGTGCACCTGAAAGAAAACCTGGCCCGCCCCGAGGTCGTAGTGGATATAAAGGGGCTGCAGGAACTCGCCGGCTTCACCCTGAAAGGCGGCACGCTGCGCCTGGGGGCGCTGGTAACCTTCTCTGACCTTATAGCTTCCCCCCTCATAAAGAGCAAATTCCCCCTTCTTTGGGAAGCCTCGCTGACCGTGGCTTCAGTGGGCGTGCGGAACCGGGCCACCCTGGCCGGAAATATCTGCTCCGCCGTCCCGTCGGCCGACTCCGCTCCGGCGCTGGCCGTTTACGAAGCCGAGGTGCTGACCCGCGGCCTGAAGGGAGAGCGCCGCATTCCTATCGGCGATTGGTTTACCGGTCCCAAAAAAACAGCTCTCAACCCGGATGAAATAGTTACAGCGATAGAAATAAAGCTGCCGGAAAAAAAGCATGCCGGCTGCTATATGAAGCTTTCCCGTTATGAAGGCGAGGATCTGGCCCAGGGCGGCATTGCCGTACTTGCTTTTTCCGACAATACCTACCGCCTGGCTGTCTGCGCGCTGGGGCCCAAACCCGCCCGCTGCCCGAAGACGGAAGCCGTGATCAACGGCAGTAAGCTCGGAGAGAAACTGCTTGTTAAAGCCAAAGAAACTATACTCGGCGAAGTTTCCCCCATCAGTGATATCCGCTCCTCAAAAGAGTACCGCCTGCATATGACGCAGATAATGCTTGGCCGCGCCCTTGAAATGGCCGTAGCCCGGCTTTTCAGCAAGGGCCCGAAATACGGGACCGGGAATATCTGCTAGGAACTGATATGAAATCACACAATATACAATTCAAGCTTAACGGTGAAAAAGTGGCCCTGCAGGTAGAGCCCAGCGACGTGCTGCTCGACGTGCTGCGCGGCAAGCTCGGCATAAAGAGTCCCAAGGCGGGCTGCGACCGCGGCGACTGCGGCACCTGCACGGTGCTGCTGAACGGCAAAACCATCCGCTCCTGCCTGGCCCTGGCGGTAGAGGCGGACGGGGCTGAGATAGTGGCCCTCGAAGGCGCCAACGGCCGCCAGTGGACGCAGAAACTACAGAAGAAATTCCATGAAAAGAACGCCTTCCAATGCGGCTTCTGCGCGCCCGGCATGATCCTCTCGGCCACCGAGCTGCTCGAAAAAAATTCCAAACCGACCACGCATGACATAAAAGAAGCCATAGCCGGCAACCTCTGCCGCTGCACCGGCTATGAGCCGATAGTGGAAGCCATAGAGGAAACGGCCAGGGGCAATAAAGTATGACAAGATCGGAAATAAAGCAATTGGAACTGCTGCGGGCAAAGACCCCGGAGCAGCGCTTTACTATGATGGCGGACCTGATTGGCGCGCAGTTTGAGGCAATGAAAGCCGGAAATGATTATGACTGCTGGACTATGGTAAAATATGATAAAATTAGGTTATATCTTGGTTTATCATGATAAACAGAGGCATAACTGTTAATTTATGTATAGAAGATTGCAAAAATTCAGCGGGATCGGCAGGGAAAGCTGCTTCCTTTGGGGACCCAGGCAGACCGGGAAAAGCACTCTGTTAAAACAGGTTTTTCCTAATGCCCGTTATTATGACCTTCTTTTGACCAGGGAATTTGAGCGTCTCACCCGCAACCCTTCGCTCCTGCATGAGGAACTGGTTGATGCGGACAACAAGGAACCGGTCATAATAGATGAAGTCCAGCTTGTCCCCCTCCTTCTGAACGAAATACAGTGGTTGATTGTCAACAGGGGGATTCAGTTCATTCTTTGCGGTTCAAGCGCGAGAAAAATAAGGAGGAGTAGGGGAAATCTGCTTGGCGGCCGCGCTATGCGCTATCAGCTCTATCCGCTTGTCTCAAGGGAGATCCCGGACCTGGACCTTATAAAGGCTCTCCATAGCGGACTTCTGCCGCGCCACTATTCGGCGGAAAATCCAATGGCGCTTTTGCAGTCTTATGTCGGTGAATATCTTAAAGAAGAGATAATTGCAGAAGGCTTTTCCAGAAATATCCCGGCTTTCAGCCGGTTCCTTGAGGCTGCTGCTTTCAGCAACGGAGAAATATTGAACTACACTAATATTGCCTCGGACTGCGGGGTCAGCGCCTTCACAGTGAAAGAGTATTTCCATATTCTGACGGACACTCTTCTCGGCAGTTATGTGGAAAGTTTCCGCAAAAAACCCAAGCGCAGGGTGATACATGCGCCCAAGTTTTATTTTTTTGATCTGGGCATCCCAAATTTCCTGCTTAAGCGGCGCAATATCGAACAGGGCAATGAGATATTCGGGAAAGTCTTTGAACATTTTATCTTTCAGGAAGTCTCCGCCCATTCGCATTACTCCGGACTGGAATACCCTGTTAAATACTGGCGCACCGCCTCACAACTGGAAGTTGATTTTATCCTGGGCGATCATGAGGTGGCGCTGGAAATAAAAGGTGTGCCGGAAGTTCAGCCGCGCCATCTAGGCGGGCTTAAAGCTTTCATGGAAGAGTATAAAGTAAAGCGGGCTATAGTAGTTTCACTTGACCCCCGGCCCAGAAAAGCCGGCGACATTAAAATACTCCCGTGGAAGGTGTTCTTGGAAAGCCTGTGGTCCGGGGAAATAATATAATAAGGTAACAAATGGATTTTTAGGCTCCTTGAAGTTTTGAATGGGTAATAGGATCTAATCCCAGGCTTTACCAACAAATTTATGCTGACCCGCAAAGAATTTGCCAACTTGTTGTCGCAATTTGCGACCTCAAGTTCAGAATGTAGAATAATAGTGGAAAGGCGGTGTATATGACAGTACAGGAAATAAAACATTACGCGGCGGGTGTGATTCGCGCTGAACTGGCGGTCAGCGGCATTGAAGCCTTGAAAATAATACTTTTCGGCAGCCGTGTTTCTGACACTGCCGGAAAAGACAGCGACTGGGATTTCCTCGTTTGCGTGCCGGAAGAACTGCCTTTCTCAAGAAAGGCGAAAATATCCACACAAATACAGCGTAAACTCGCGCTTAACCGTATTTCCGCTGATCTGATAATTAAATCGGAAGCCAGCGTGGCGCGGGAACGCGACAATGTGGGATTTATAACTTATTACGCTCTCAAAAACGGAGTTCAGTTATGACGAACGAGGCCGTTAAGCTTTGGTTGATGAAAGCAGGAAATGACCTCAAAACCGGAAAAGATGAAATTGCAACTGCAGAGCCTGTCACGGACACGACTTGCTTCCATATGCAGCAATGCGTAGAAAAATGCCTTAAAGCGTTTTTAGTCCATAAAGGCCGGGAGATCTCCCGCACACACAATCTTCCCTTGCTTCTTCAGGAGTGTATTGAGCTGGACTCCGAATTTGAAGTGCTGAAAGCTGAAAATATTGATGAATTGACAGCGTATGCCGTTGACATGCGCTATCCCGGAGATTTTTATATGCCTACGCTGGCCGAGGCTCAAGCCGCTATAAAGATGGCTGAAAAGGTCCGGTCTTTCGTGGCCGCAAAGATAGGCTGCTAAAATGAAAAGAAGGTTTAAGGTTCCAATTTGGAACCTTAAAGAATACAGTGCGAACGCAGGAAATAGATAAAGATTGCGATATACATTATGTGAGGAAACTATGGACCTTCATAAACTTATAACTAGGCCGAAGAAAGGCGTAAAATCCGTGAAGGCCGGAGAAGAACTTACGGTGGTCGGCAAGTCCGTCCTGCGCGTGGACGGCTGGGAGAAGATAAAGGGCGCCGCTAAGTATACCGACGACCTGGAATTCGGCCCCGGCCTGCTGTACGCGGCGCTGGTGGAAAGCCCCTTCGCGCACGCCCGGGTAAAGTCCATAGATATCGCGAAAGCGGAGAAGCTGCACGGCGTGGTGAAAGTGGTCACGGGCCGCAACTTTACACAGAAGTTCGGGCTGTATATGAACGACCGCTATGTTTTTGCCACCGACCTCGTGCGCTTCGTCGGCGAACAGGTGGCGGCCGTAGTGGCCACCGACCCCAAGATAGCCCTGCGCGGCGCCGCGCTGGTTAAGGTGGAATATGAGGAATTGCCGGCGGTGATGGACGCCGTGAAGGCGCTGGAGAAGGATTCCCCGCTGGTCCACCCCGACCTGAAAAGTTATACGCACGTGCCGTGGTTCTTTCCCAAACCCGGCACCAATATCGCCCACTGGCGCAAGATCCGCAAGGGCGACCTCGCCAAGGGCTTCAGGGACGCCAGCCTGGTGCTGGAGGATACCTACACCGTGCCGCGCTACGCGCATTGCGCCATAGAGCCGCACTCGGCCATAGGCCTCTACGATGCCTCCGGGCGGCTTACCATGTGGACCTCGTCGCAGTCCCCCTTCACCCAGCGCCACGTATTGGCCCAAACCCTTAAGTCCTTCGGCCTGAGCCACAAGGACGTGCGCGTTATCAGCACCTATATCGGCGGCGGCTTCGGCGGCAAAGCCGGCGTCACGATGGAGATAATCGCCGCCGCGCTGGCCATCTCCGTGCCCGGCCGGCCGGTGAAGCTGTTGTGGAGCCGCGCGCAGGAATTCTATAACACCTACCAGCGCCTGGGCTGTACAGCGAGGATAAAGATGGGTGTATCTAAGGCCGGCAAGATCACCGCGCTGGACTTCAAGCTCCACTGGGACGCCGGCGCTTACGTGGAATACGGCGCCAATGTGGTCAATGCGGCCGGTCTTTCCGCCAGCGGTCCTTATAAGGTGGATAATCTTAGTATTGACTCAATGTGCACCTATACCAATTTGCCGCCCTGCGGCGCCTACCGGGGCTTCGGTTATTCCGAATTCCTGTTCGGCCTGGAGTCCCATATCACCAGGATGGCGCGGGAGATGGGCATAGACCCCGTCGAGTTCCGCATGAGGAACGCGATTAAAGAGGGCGACACCCTCCCCTATGGCGCGCACATGAACCCTACCGGTATCCAGGACGCCATTGAGCGCGTCCGGGATGAGATCCGCTGGGGCGTGAAAGAAAAGTCCAGGGACCCGAACAAGGCCATCGGCAAAGCCCTGGTCTGTTTCTGGAAATCTCCCGCCATGCCGCCCAACGCCAGCTCCAGCGCTTTCCTGAAGTTCAACGAGGACGGCAGCATCAATATCCTAGTCTCCGGCATGGAGATCGGTCAGGGGCTGCTTACCGTGATGGCGCAGATAGCGTCCGAAGTCCTGAGCGTGCCGGTGAGCAAGATCCGCGTCGAGACCCCCGACACCGACCGCAACCCTTATGAGTGGCAGACCGTCGGCTCCCACGTGACCTGGGGCTGCGGCAATGCGGTAAAGCGCGCCGCGCTGGAGGCCCGCGAACGGATCTTCGACCTGGTGCAGCGCGTACATTGCCTTGACAAGAGCGCACTGTACCTGGAGGACCAGCAGGTGAAGTGCCGCGCAAAGCCGGACTTCGCTCTGCGCTTCAGCGACTTCGTCATCAACGGCATCCAGGCCGCCGACCATACTTTTAAGGGCGGCCCGATCATGGGTTCCGGCGTCTTTATGCCTGAATTCACCTCTGCCATCAGCGACCCGGAGACCGGCCAGGGCGGCCACCCCAACGTGCATTACACCACGGGCTCGGCGGGTATCATCCTGGTAGTGGACCGCGAGACCGGCAAGATGAGGATCAAGAAGGCGGCGCTGGCCGTGGACTGCGGGAAGGCCATCAATCCGGACCTCGTCAGGGGCCAGATAGTGGGCGGCCTGCTGCAGGGCTTCGCCACCGTGCTTTACGAGGACATGCGCTATGACGATAAGGGCAGGCTGCTGAACCCCAACTTCTCGGACTATAAGATACCTACCGCGCTGGACATGCCGGACCAGGTGGTGCCGATCATTATCGAGGTAGCGCAGCCGGACGGCCCTTACGGCGCCCGCGGCGTGGGCGAGCATACCATGATCCCGTGCGCGCCGCTGATCGCCAACGCGGTGGAAGACGCTTTAGGCGTGCGCATCAAGTCCATGCCGGTGACAAAAGAGAAAGTGGCGCTCGCCGTAAAAGCGTCCAAAAAGCGCTGACAAGGAGCAAATATGAAACTCGGTTTATGCCAGTACAATCAGAAATGGGAAGACAAGGAAGAGAACAAGAAAAAAATAGAGGACCTGCTGGCCAGCTGCAAATGCGCCAAGGGGATGGATTGGCTGGTGTTCTCTGAGATGACGCTGAGCGGTTTTACCATGGATACGGCGGTCTCCGAACTTACGGACGAGGACCACGCTTTCTTCTCCGGGCTCGCCGCTGAAAACAACATCAATATTTCCTACGGCGGAGTGGAGAAGGGCTATAACAATCTGATCACCCTGGACCGGAAGGGCAACCGGGTAAACACCTATTCTAAAATCCACCTTTACGCCTTCGGCGGCGAGGACAAGCACTATAATCCCGGCTCAAAACAGGAAGTCTTCGAGCTTGAGGGCCTGCGCGTGATGCCCGCCGTCTGTTTCGACCTGCGCTTCCCCTATCTCTTCTGGAACATGGCTACGAAGGCCGACGTCTATGTAGTGATAGCCGCCTGGCCCATGCGCCGGGCCGATAACTGGATGACGCTGCTCCGCGCCCGTGCCATTGAGAACCAGGCGTACTGCATAGGCGTGAACCGCGTGGGGCTGGAGGGTAAGGTGGAGTATTCAGGAAATTCCATGTGTTTTGAACCGATGGGCAAGACCGTGATAGACGCGGGCACGGCCGAGGGCATCTTCATCTCCGAGATCCCGCTGTACCGGGAACTGGTCTCCAAATCCAGGGAAAGATTCCCGTTCATAAGCGAAAGAAAGAATTTCCCCTGGCAATAAGGCCTAAACTTACTATGGATCTCATTTCCTACGGCGACAGCATACCTGAAGGCGATTACCGCCTTCATTCGGCGTTCGCGAATGCGCTGAACTTCAGGAAGGGTAAAATTATAATTTCACTTGTTCCCTCTCGTACCGGCGCCGGGCCCTTCAATCTGGTTTTAAAACAGCTTCCCGCCGGAGCCTCGCGACTGAGGGCCTCCCGGTTCCATTTTTATGTGGATGAAAACCGCCTGCGGAAAGAGCCGGCGGCGCTTTATTCATCAGAGATGCCTTCTCTCGATCCCTCCCCTGAAACCGTCCAGGCCAACACTGTCGCGCTGGCCGGGATCCTGGCCGGCAAGGCCCCCCCCAGGAGCCTGGCTTTCATTTTCAGCCCCGGGCTTGAAAAAGACTTCTCCCGTATTTTCGAGCGCCGCCTGCTGGCCCGTTTTAAAAAGGCCGTCGGGTATTTCTTCGCCGGGGATTATGTCCGGGGAGTTAAAATCATGCGCGGCCTCGGCTCGGGACTCACTCCCTCCGGAGACGACTTTATCAGCGGTCTGCTCGTCGGGTATAACTTCGCCCGGCGGAGCCTGCGCTTCGACACCGAAGCGCGGATAGAGCAGCTCTTCTTTTACGCGGAGGGCAACAACCTTATTTCCAACGCAGCCCTGCGCGCTTCCTATAAAGGAAAGGTCAACGCCAAGGTGCGCAGGCTGCTCGAGGCTTTGGCCGGGACCGGCAGGAAGGAGCTTGAGGCCGCGGCCGCGGCCGCGCTTAAAAGCGGGCATACTTCAGGCGCTGATTTCTGCGCCGGCCTGGTCTTCGCGCTTCACGACGTGTTCAGGGGAAGCTAGAGAATATTTACAATTAGGACGTAATATCATGATAAAAACCGTTATAAAGAAAGGCGCTTATTTCGACTCTGTTTCCCTGATGCAGGTAGCCAGGAGGATCAACGCCATCGACGGCGTTATAGACTCC
>CAMTWW010000096.1:0-1849 GCA_947085555.1 uncultured Elusimicrobia bacterium
ACGCGGCCGCGCATAAGCATGTGGCGCTTATGGGGGGGCGGCGCCTACATACCGGCGAAGACCGCCGCCCGCCAACAATGTGGAGTTGTGCGGCCTAGCAGGGTGATGGGGGCTTCGAAGCGCCTGGGCGGTAGTGCTGCGCTCGCTTTCGGGGCAGAGCTCTACCAGGTTCATGGACGAACGGGGATGAGCAGCGGAAGACGAAGGGGGAGTTGGACGGGGAAGCGGCGTAAAGGGGACAGGCTACTTAAAGTGTCCCCGGCGGCGGGTTAAAAGGCTCCTTAACGGGCCTTTCGATTTTATATTATAGCACATTTAATGTATACTATGTCTTTAAACGTAGGTACAACTAAATTATAATACATATCATGTATAATCAATTGCAGTTAAGGGAAATATTTCATATAGAGTTTCTGCGTTACCTGGCTGCCGATATGCCTATGGGGCTTTGGGCGCTTAAGGGCGGGGTTAACCTGCGGCTATTCTTTAAGAGCATCAGGTATTCCGAGGATATGGATATTGACGTGGCGGAACTGCCGGTAGAGTCGGTTAAGAAACGCGTAATGCGTATTTTAACATCGCCTTCCTTCAGGGAAAATCTTAAAACCTACGGTATTTCTAAAATAAAGTCTCCGGATATGGCCGCCGCTAAGCAGACAGGCACCACGCAGCGCTTCAAGGTGCATATTGTAACTGCGGCGGGAGAGGACTATTTTACCAAAGTAGAATTCTCCCGGCGCGGCTTCCAGGGGGGGCCGGTTGCGGAACCCATACCTGCAGCCGCTTTAAGGCCCTATCTAATGGCGCCTCTTGTTGTGCCGCATTACCCGGCTGGGATAGCGGCCGCCCAGAAAATTACGGCCGTATTGTCCCGGTCCGTGCTGCAGGCCCGTGACATTTTCGACCTTTATCTTTTAAGCGCACAGGTTCGCCCCGGAACGCTTAAACTTCCGCTGCCCGATAAGGCAGGGTTGGCTAAGGCCAGGGAAAACGTTCTTGTGCCCGGTTTCGAAATGTTCAGGGATGTTGTCGCCGCCTACCTGGCGCCGGAAGACCGCAAGGTTTACGCCGTGCCGGAAATGTGGGACGAGATAAAATTGAAAGCGGCGGCTTTTGTGGAGGAACTTGGCGATGCCAACGGTTAAGAAAACTCTGGCTGCGCATATAGCTGCTCTTGGGCGGTCTGTTTTTGCAGCGCGGGAACTGGCCGGCGTTTCGGGGCGGTCCGCTTCCGTCGTTTCCCAGGGGCTGGCTTTTCTTGCGCGCCAGGGCCTTGCCGTAAAGGTGGGGCACGGGGTATGGGCGGCTGGCGGTGCCATGCCCAGCCCGTACGCGGTTATTCCGTACCTCCTTCCCAGGCAGAGGGCTTATGTTTCATTTACAAGCGCGCTTCACCTGCACGGCATTATTGAACAGATCCCGCAGGTGATAACGCTGGCCTCGGTGGCGCATACAAAAGAAATAACCACTAATGCCGGGACTTTTGCCGTACACCACATAGCCCCGGCTTTTTTTAAAGGTTTCTCCTGGCGCGAGGCCGGAGGTTTTTTTATAGCCGAGCCGGAAAAAGCGCTGGTGGACTGCTTGTATGTGTCGGCTTTCCGCGAACGCCGCTATTCCCATTTCCCGGAATTGTATTTTCCTGCCGCTTTCAGCTTTAAAAAGGCGGCCGCGTGGGCTGCGTTCATTAAAAGCGGCGCCGCGCTTAAATATGTGCTTAAGCGATTAGCTAAAATAGAGAGGGGTTGAAAATGGGAACAGCCCGCCTCGGGACAAGGGAAAATACGGCTTTTTATTCATCAGTTTAAGTTCGGCGCCGAAGCTTCATCTGTGGATAAAGGGGGCGCGC
>CAMTWW010000097.1:0-6100 GCA_947085555.1 uncultured Elusimicrobia bacterium
CACGGTTATATCATTCTCGGCAGTCCCGTGCCGCTTGAGCGAGTCCACGGCGCCGTCCAGCAGCCGGCTGGTGATGAAGTCGTTGAACCGCGACACCACTATGGCGAATTTCAGTTTTCCGGCCGTAAGGCCGCCTTCTATAACTTTCATTTTATCCTCCTATTTACCTATCAGATGTCCCAGCTTCTCTTTTTTTGTTTTCAGGTAGCGGGCATTATGCTTATTCGGGCTGATAATAAGCGGGACCCGTTCCGTTATCTTCAGGCGATATCCGCCCAGCCCCGCCAGCTTGCGGGGGTTATTGGTGATCAGCCGGAGGCGGCGCAGGCCAAGGTCGCAAAGTATCTGCGCCCCTATCCCGTAATCCCGCAGGTCGTCCGCAAAACCCAAAGCCTCATTGGCGGTTACCGTATCATAACCCTTGTCCTGCAGGCTATAGGCCTTCACCTTATTAGCGAGGCCAATACCGCGGCCCTCCTGGCGCATATAAAGGATGACGCCCGACCCCTCTTTACCGATCAGGCGCATGGCGGCGTGAAGCTGGGGGCCGCAGTCGCAGCGGCGCGACCCGAAAACGTCTCCCGTAAGGCATTCGGAATGCACGCGCACCAGGGCGGGGTCCTGAACCTTTCCAAGCGTAAGTGCCAGGTGCTCCAGTCCGGTCAGGCGCTCCCGATAGACCGCTATATCAAAAGTGCCGAATTCGGTCGGGAGTGTGGAGACGGCGGCCTTTTCCACAAGGCTTTCGTTGCGTCGGCGGTAGGCTATCAGGTCCGCTATGGTGCCCAGTTTCAGCCCGTGCTTAACCGCGAAGCGCGCCAGCTCGGGCAGGCGGGCCATCGTGCCGTCCGGGTTCATGATCTCGCAGATAATTCCGGCTCCGGTCAGCCCGGCCAGTCTTACAAGGTCAGCACAGGCCTCGGTATGCCCGGCCCGGGCCAGCACGCCGCCTGGGCGGGCCTTGAGGGGGAAAATATGGCCGGGGCGTGTAAGGTCGCCGGGGACGGAGGCCGGGTCCGAAAGCACCCTGATAGTGCGGGCCCTGTCCGCCGCAGAAATACCGGTGGTCACGCCCTTCGCGGCGTCCACGGAAATGAGCCAGTTGGTTTTATACGGGTCGCTGTTCTCCCTTTCCATCTGGAACAGGTTGAGAGCGCGGGCCCTGTCTTGTTCCAGCGGGGAACAAATAAGTCCGCGCCCGTATTTAGCCATGAAATTTATCCTGGCGGGAGTGGCGAACTGCCCGGCCATGACCAGGTCGCCCTCGTTTTCCCGGGCTTCGTCGTCGGTAAGTACCACCATGCGGCCCAGCTTAATGTCTTTTACTATCTCTTCAACCGGGGAGAACCTGATGTGTTTTTTCATAAAAAAAGCCCTGAAGCCGGGCTTCAGGGCGATAACGAACAGCTAGTCTACGGTGGACCGCGAACAATCCGCGGTCCTGCCGAGGCTGACTATGCTGCCGCGTTCTTCTTTCATCCGGACTTTACCGTCGGCCCCGGAATTTAACCGGGTCTGCCCTTGCGGGCTTGCGGGCTACCTTTCGGGTTACCGCCGGTGGGGAATCGCGCCCCGCCCTGAAGAACTACAGGAATATTATACCAAATCAATAGCAAGCGCCTTTTGTGCCGGCGATAGCCCACTGTCCGACAGCGGTCCCGGTCGAGAAGCAGATGTTGGCGATAGTGGAATTGAATACTACGGCGCCGGTCACGGGCGGAGTTCCGGCGGCGGCGTGAAGTTCGGCAGTAGTCATACCCCGGGGCAGCCAGAACCCCTCGGCGGTGAATGTGGACTTGTTAACCCCCGAACCGAACTGCGCGGAGCCGTTAACGTCTAGCCTGGCCTGGGGGGCGGAGGTACCTATGCCGACTGTACCGTCGTTTCTGACCACAAGCGTGGAGCCTATAACTTCCAATGCGCTCTGGGCACCGCTCAAGCCGGTACCGAGCACAGTTAAAGAGGACCTGAACACGGCCAGACCGTTCACATCCAGCTTCGCCTGCGGGCTGCCCGTGCTGATACCGACATTATTGCTGGAGGTGCTTATGAAAAGCACCGCCGAGGCCCGGTCCGGCCCCACGAGGAAATTGGAAGCCACGTGCATCCTTTCCTTAGGCGTCCCGGTGCTTATCCCGACCGACCCGGTGCCCGTGGAGACGAATAAAACCGCTGTTGAGCCAGCCGCGCTGACAACCATACTGTTCACCACATGAAAGCGTTCGGAGGGAGCAAAATTCATGTCCGCGCCGCCCATGATAAAATTACCGTCGGGCTTAATCCTGAAGGCCTGCGTGCCGTCGGCCATGGTATTCGCGCCACTGCGGTATACCAGGTCCGGATTTGGTGAGGTCGCGAACCCCAGTACGCCTACGGGGACGCCTTGACCAATGGATTCCCGCCATCTTATGTACGAGCTGGCGGAGAAGTCCGGCCGAAAATCAAGTACAACGTCCCCTCCATTCTCGTCCAGTCGCGTAGTGCCGCGCACATGGAGTTCGGCCTGCGGCTCAAAAGCTGGAGTGAGGCTACCCCGACCTACGGCCAGCCTGGAAGTTGCGTAAATGGTGGTTGAAAAAACTACGCCGTCATAGGCGCCGCCGGAGATGGCCGTTATGGACCCGACAACTAAAGTTTGCGGCAGGCCGCCCGCGGAAATATTGGTTATCCCCGAGCCATTCCCGAAAAAACCGCCCTGCGCGGTCACGGAGGAAACCGCGTTTATGCCGCCGTTGACGGTAAGCGCATGTGTCTGGGCCGTGGTTTTCACGGAAACTCTGCCGGTGGTGGTGCTCACATAAAGTATCGGGCTGGCTGCGGCGGTACTGACCAGCATATTTACCGCTACATGGAAGCGTTCCAGGGGAGCGGGCGTGCCTATGCCGAACAGCCAGTTATTAGGGTCGTAGTTAACAAAATCAGATGAAGGGACTCTTATGCGAAAAACCTCCGCCCCTCCCGTAGACGGATCTGAACCCAAAGCCCTGTAGACGAGGTCAACGCTCGTAACAGGGGCGGGGAAACCAAGTATCCCCAGGTTGGGACCAAAAGCTGAATTAGAGGAGTCGCTCCAATGCACATAATTACCATTGAGATTGGTTTTAATCTGAAGCTTAGCCGGACCGACGCTGTTTGAAACCAGCGCCTCCCTGTTTACCTCCAGCGGCGCATTAGGCAGGCTTGAGAGCTGCACACCCACATTCCCTGTAGTCACTCTAAGAATGAACCTGTCATTGTCAGCCGGGTCGCGCACGGTCAGCGCTTCCAGGAAGGAGCCATTGGTCGCTATGGTAATGCTGGAAAGAATAAGCAGGGAGCCGGTCATGATGTCCCCGGCCTTGAGGAGACGGTTGGGGTCCGTGCCGGTAACATTCGTCAACTGAGAACCGTTGCCGATAAAGCCGCCGAGCGAAACGACAACGCCAGTGGAAACCCTGATGCCGCTGGCCGTGGTGATGCTGAAGGTGTTGGCGGCGTCGGGTCCGTTATAACCCCAGAAGGCGGCGCTGGAGGCCCTGACGCCCTGCGCGATATCGGCCTGCAGGCCGCTTATAACCCCGCCTGGGGCGTTAATACCGCCGGTAACGGTTATGGTCGAGCCGGTTATTTCCCGGGTAACTGTCAGGCGGCCTACGGAGGTATTGCCGTTGAGCACCAGGAAGGTAGTAGAGCCCGACACGGAAAAAGCGCTGCCGGTGATGGTGCCGGAGGCGGCCGTCAGGGAAGTGATCCCGGAAAGCGGGCCTGACATGGTGTCGCCGGCTTTTAAGACCTTGGTGCCGTCCGGGAGGCTGGTCACATTCGAAAGGCCGCTGCCGTCGCCGTAATAAATAGCGGGAGGCGTAAGGTAAATATGCGTGCTCACCCGGATGCCGCCATACAAGGCAGCGGGCGCTGATGAGATTTCCACCCTGTCCAGCAGCTTCAGCTTGGGAGTATTTACGCCCAGCGCTGAAGTCACAGTAAGGCTGGAACCTGAAATAAGGAGGTGGCCGGTCATGGTGTCGCCGGCCTTCCTCACTATGCCGGTGAGCGTGGTTCCGTCGCCGTAATATGAACCGCCGTATACCTCTCCGGCAGCGGTCACTCTGAAGCGCTCCGTGGCCCCGGTGGTGACCAGGAGCAGGTTCCCGGCGGCGGCCGCCCCCGAAGAAATATGCAGGCGCGCCAGGGGGATAATCAATGGGTAGCCGAGGCCGGTATCTCCTATCCCGATATTTCCGGGGTTTATCGTATACAAATTATCTCCGAGCACGTCCCACATATTGAGGGCGGTGGCTTTCGTCTGCACGGAACCGTCGGGGAACTTGAAGCCGCAGGCATAGTTCAGCGGGTTGGCGCAGGCGGGATAGTCGCCTTTACTTTCCACCATGCCGGAGACCGAAAGCTTCGAGCCGGGAGTTATATCGCCCACTGAAATTCCACCCATGACGAAAAGGTTGGTGGAGATAGTAATAGCCCCGTTCGTGGTCTGCGGCAGGGCTTCAATGATATCCGCTTTGAAAACCGGGGTGGCCGCTGAAGCGGTAGAGGCGTAAAGTGAATTAAAAGCGTAAGGCGAAGCCTGCAGCCTCATGCGCGGAGACATGGCCTCGTATGGCCCGGAACAGTCGCCGTCCCCGTCCACCTGTATCTCCAGCCATAAGGCGTTATAGTCGGTGAAAAGGGAGGCAGGCAGCCCTCCGGCCACGCCGGTGCCTATCTCCACGTCATAACGCCCTTTGCTTACCTTGACATTACAGCGGCTCTCGGTGAAGCGGGCGGTTCCGGCCGAGGGGGAGTCATAGATCACGAATTTTATGTCCTGGGGTGTTTCCACCGGCAGGTTGGTGAGCTTGCTGAGCAGGAAACCCTGGTAGTTGATGCTCTGCGTTATGACCGCGTGTGCGGAAAGGCTGAAGGCTGAAGGCTGAAGGAAGAGGGAAAGCAGTACGACGAACCTGGAATAAGAAATCTTCCGCGGCCTTTTTACAGTCTCTTTACTCCTGTAAATATTTCTCATAATCCTCCCTCCTCATCCCTCATCCCTCATCCCTCATCCCTCATCCCTCATCCCTCATCCCTCATCCCACATCCCTCAACCCTCATCCCTCATCCCTCATCCCTCATCTTATCACCGCCACCGTCCCGTTATAAACCGTCCCTTCCGCCTCTATCTGGTAGATATAGACCCCGCCCGGAACAGGCTGCCCGCCGGCCTTCGCGTCCCAGATCAGTGAATTCCCTATCGGCCCGATCTTCATCGAGCCCACCAGCGCGCCGCGCAGATCATAGATCTTTCCTTTCACGTTCCTGTCCTGCGGGTTGTCGAAAACAAAGACCATGGTATCATTTTTATTATCGCCGTTTGGGGTTATAAGGCGGTTAGTGAGGCCCGCTTTATCGGCGGAGAAACTGCCGCCGCGCTCGGTCGCGCGCAGCTGATAGCGCCCCAGCAGCCGCGTCTCCAGCGTAACGCTGCGCTCGGCGGAATTGACGTCGCCGTACAGCTGCAGCCAGCGCGCCCCGTTGTGGAAGTACATACTGAGCGTCTTCTCGTCCGTTTCAGCGGAGGGGGAGATGACACCGCCAGACTTGGCATAGTAAAGTTTCAGCGCGCCGTTCTTAGAGAGCTTAAAATCCCGGGCCGGCTGCAGCCCGCCGCGGTAAGCGGAAAACTCCACGGATTTCACGACCCTGCCGGCCAGGTCTTCCGGGTGCGCGGAGATCTCTATATTGTAGGAATCCATCGGATCCGCCGATGTCGAGAAGAAATCCCCGACGCCGTCCTCCGGGATATGCAGGATGCTCTTATTATCCGGGGCCAGGAAGTACAACCCGCCGCCGGAGGACGCGCGCGCGTAGGACGGTATGGAGATCCCGGCCTGGTTAACAGCGCGCGTATGGTAATAAAAGGATTCTTCCGGGCCCAGGCTATCCGTCCAGTTCAGGGTGTCCGAGGAAGTTTCTCCCACGTACGCCCATTCCGCGTCGGCCGGGGCGGTAGCCCGGTAGACCTCGTATTTCTTGATCTCGTACGGGTAGGACGGGCTGAAGCGGTTATTGAAGGGAATGCGGTTCTGGAAACCGGCGGGGGAAACCCAGGTCATGGTCACGGAAG
>CAMTWW010000098.1:0-3659 GCA_947085555.1 uncultured Elusimicrobia bacterium
ACACGACGCTCTTCCGATCTTTCCGCTATAAACGGCCTGATGGCACCACTGACCATGTTGCCGGATGGAATATTCCGTTGGCTTTGAAACCCAAACAGACGCCTATTGAGACAGCCAAGGGCTTTGCTACCTACATCAACGCTGGCACGCGGCCCTATAAGGCCACGGCTACCGGGAGCAAGGCCAAGGCGAGAGTCGAGATAGTATTCACAGGTAATGGGAATAGCGTCAAGACAATATGAGTTCTAATTAAACAGCCGGAGAGCGCAAATTAATTAGAGTTTGATTAGAGTTTGATTAGAAAGGACGGCGTTTAAATATGACAAATAAAACCACAATACTGCTGGCTGGACTCCTGGCCGCCGGCGCCTCACATGTGGCGGCGGCGGAGAGCAAGCCGGTTTATCAATGGGTTTCGGCCAACGAATACTACTTTATTCTGCCGGCAGCCCAGAACTTGCATATTGCGGGGAATGGAACCGAAAGCGTTAAGCCCTGGGGCTTCGGTTTCAGGGCGGTAGGCCATGAGACGTTTTCCAAGACTGGTGGGCTGCAAGTCCAAAGCATTAAGGTAGACAACCCTAGCACCGGCAAGGACACGTTTTACCTTTGGGAGCTCCTGGCTGGTATGCAGTACACAAGCCCCAAGGTACAAGGGAAGCCTTTGCGGTTTACCGCCTCAGGCTTAGGAGAGTTCGGCTTGTCAGACTCGACGCTCTATATGGCTCCTATGCTGACCGCCGGGCTGCTCTATACGACTGACGAATTTGCGGCCACGCCTACGGGCTTTACCTTTGATCTTTACTATCGCCTTACCGACATTGACTTGGACAACGTGGGCGGGGGGAAAGCTGGAACACTGAAACCCGCACTCGGATTTAAGGTCGGCTACATTTTTGAAGGTTTCTGGACGACTAAAGGGAAATCCAAGGACTGATTTGGATTATTTCCACAAGAGAGGGGAAACTGCGATGCAGAAATCGGAAAATTCAAAATCTGCCGGCTCTCCGCGCGGGGGCTGCCCCCGGGTCTGTATCATTACTTTCGGCTGCCAGATGAACGAGGCGGACTCGGAGGATATCGGCGCGGCTTTCAGGCGGCGCGGGTATGAACTTACCGACGACCTGAAGAAGGCCGATGCCGTGGTGGTGAATACCTGCACCGTGCGGCAGCGCGCGGAGGACAAGGCCATCTCCCAGATAGGCCGCCTGCGCAAGTGGAAGCTGGCCAGGCCGGAAGGCAAGCTTTTCATAGTCGGCTGCGCCGCGCAGAAGCTGGGGGGGAAGGAAATAAAGAACCGCTTTCCTTTCGTGGACGAGGTGGTGGGGGCAAAGGCCATAGAGAAATTCGAGGACTCCCTTATAGCCCAGCTCGGGCCTTCGCCTGAAAGCGAAACCACGCATCAGAACCTTTTCCGTTCGCCGCAGACCGCCTATGTGACCATCATGCGCGGCTGTTCCCTTAAATGTTCCTACTGTATAGTGCCCGCTGTACGCGGCCCGGCGGTCTTCCTTTCCGCGGACACCATACTGAAGGACGCCGCCGCCAAGCTGAAGGCCGGGGCTAAAGAGATCGTGCTGCTGGGGCAGACGGTAAACTCCTGGCGGCACGGCAATGCCGCGTTCTCAGAACTTCTAAAGGAAGTCCTGGCCCTGCCCGGACTTCAGCGGCTGCGTTTCATGAGCCCCCACCCGGTTTATTTCGAGGATGATTTTACAGCCCTGCTGGCGCGGGAAAAGAAGCTGGCGCGCTATATGCACCTGCCCGTGCAGTCCGGCTCGGACCGGGTTTTAAAACTGATGCGCCGCGGGTACACCCGGAGCCAGTACCTAGCCCTGCTCGCGCGCCTGCGCTCCGCCGCGCCGGACCTGGCCGTTTCTACAGACTTCATAGTGGGCTACCCGGGTGAAACAGTTGAAGATTTCGGGGATACGCTGTCCCTGGTGGAGGAAGGCCGCTTTATAATGGCCTATTGCTTTAAGTATTCCCCGCGCTCGGACAAGCCCGAAATGGCCGCCACCATAAGCGGGCTGGAAATGGAAACCAGGCTCGGGAAACTCCTGGAAGCCGTCAAAAATAATTCCCGCGTAATTTTAAACGAAAGAATTGGTAAAATAGAGGAAGTTCTTTTTGAGACCGAAACCTATGGCCGCGCCTCGGGTAATTTCGCGGTGAGGGTGAAGGCCGGGGGGAAGCCCGGGAAGCTGGCCGAAGTCCTGGTGGACGGGGCCGAGAAGAATACTTTGAACGGGGAAATACTATGACCAAAAAAATCAGCAAAGTTGTTAAAGAAAGGCGCGAGCACGTCCGTCTGCCCATGCTCCACGGCATCCTGGAACCCGTGGAAATAGAATTCTACACCACCAGCACGCACGGCCAGTCCGTGCCCCAACCCGCCATCCTCTCGGACCTTTCCGCGGGCGGTATGCGCCTGATCACCTTCATGGCCCCGCCCCACACCAAGGAGCTGAACATCATCCTGAAGCTCGACGGCGTGAAGGAGATACCGGTCACCGGCAAGATCTCCTGGGTCAAGGACAAGGGCGGCGTCTTCATGAACGGCATTTCCTTCTCCCATATCAGCCACGACGACAAGAAGCGCATAAACGAGATGGCGGAAGATTATTCCGACTGCGACACCCGCACCGCGCTGAAGCTGCCGGAAGTCTGCGTGGAAACCTGCCGCGCCCACGGCCTGTGCAACAAGCCGCAGAAAGACGAGTCGCTCTTTAAGAAGAAGTAAATACGCCTTGCGTATTTACTTCGCTGGACGGCTAGACGGCTGGACAGCCGGGAAACCAGGATGAAGAAGTGAATTAGCGAAGCGTATTTACTTCGCTGTCCGTCCAGCTGTCCAGCCGTCCAGCTGTCCAGCCGTCTAGCTGTCCAGCCGTCTAGCTTCTGTTCAATGCCATCTATACTTCCTAAACCCATAACGCTGATGGGGGCCAACGCCTCCGGCAAGACCGAGATAGCGCTCGAGCTGGCCCGCCGGCTGGGCGGAGAGATAATTTCCGCCGATTCCAGGCAGACCTACAAACTCATGGAGGCCGGGACGGCCAAGCCGCGCGGGACCTGGGCCCAGACCCCGGCCGGGAGGGTCTACCTGGTGGAGGACGTGCCTTATCACCTGGTGGACACGCTGGACCCCCGCGCCTCCTACGACGTGGGGACTTTCCTGAAAGAAGCTAAAAAGCTGGTCCCTGAGATCTGGGGCCGCGGCAAGGTCCCTATAATGGCCGGCGGCACCGGCATGTACATCCAGGCCTTCTGGAACGGCCTGGACGAACTGCCGCCGGCGGACCCCGCCATGCGGGAGAAACTTTCGGCGCTGGCCGCGACCCACGGCAAAGAGGCCCTGCACGCCGAGCTGGTCTCCATAGACCCGGAAGCGGCGTCGCGCATACCGCCGGGGAACATACAGCGCGTGATGCGCGCCATAGAGATAACCCGCCTGGCCGGCAGGCCGGTCTCGCAGCTCTGGTCGGGGAAATTTTTCAACGCCCTCCCGGTGCATGAAGGCAAATTCGTTTTTATCAAATGGCAGAAAGACCTGCTGACGGAGCGCATAAAGCGCCGCACCGCCACCCGTTTCGAGGAATGGGCGCAGGAGACGCGGGCCCTGCTGGAGAAAGGCTATGCCGAGGACTGCCCCGGCC
>CAMTWW010000099.1:0-1935 GCA_947085555.1 uncultured Elusimicrobia bacterium
GCCATCGCCATTAAACTGGTGCCGCTGAACGAATATAAAGTTTTCGTGAAGGGCTTCGCGGCCGAGCTTACGCAGTCCGAGATCAACGTCTTCTTCGCCGCCATCGGGGAAGACATCCGCGCGGCCTGGCTGGAAGTTTCCTACGATAAGTTCGACTGGCAGCGCGTTACCCGCTATTTTTTCAAGGCGCCGTATTTCTGGACCTTCGGGCGCACGGCAATCTCGAAGGACATGTTCTACCTGCGCGCGGCCGCCCAGGACAATCTTGAAAATATCGGCTACTCCATGGCGATAACCGTGCCCGCGGCGCCGGGAGCGCCGGCGGCCGCCCCTGGCGGGGAAAGCGAAGATGGCTATTAAAAAATTTAACGTGGCCGTGGTGGGCGCTTCCGGAATGGTGGGCGGGGAATTGCTGGCCCTGCTGGAGAGCAGGCGGTTCCCCGTCGGGGAATTTTATCCGTTCAATTCCGGCCGGAAGCCCGCGGACGTGGTTTTCCACGGGAAAAAATACGCCTGCGCCGCCCCCGCACTGGAAGGGCTGAAGAAGGCCGATATCGCTTTTTTTGTTTCCACCGACGAGGTGGCCGGGAAATTCGCGCCGAGCCTGGCTGCGGCCGGGACCTGGTGCATAGACGATTCCTCCTTCTTCCGGCTGGTGCCCGGCGTGCCGCTCGTTATCCCCGAGGTGAACGGCGCCGAGCTGAAGCCGGCCAAAAAGCTTATCGCCGGGCCAAACTGCACCCTGACCGGCGTGGCGGTGGCCCTGGCCGGGATTCACAGGAAATTCCGCGTTACCGAGCTCAGGCTCGCCACCTATCAGGCTGTTTCCGGGGCGGGCAAGGCCGCCATGGGCGAGCTGGAAGAGGAATTAAAGGGCTATTTCAGAACGGGCGCGGTGACGATGCCTGAGGCCGGGAAATTCCCGCGCCCCATCGCTTTCAACCTTTTCCCCCAGGTGGGGGGGTTCGATGCCGACGGCAATTCCGGAGAGGAGAACAAGGTGGAAGCGGAGCTGAAGAAGATCTGGGGCGATAAAAGAATCAGGATCAGCTGCACGGCTGTCCGCGTGCCGGTGCTGCGCGGCCATTCGCTGGCCGCCTGGTTCAAGGTGGCGCGGCCCTGCTCCGAAGCGGCGCTGAAAAAAGAACTGCTGCGCACACCGGGCCTCAAGTTCTTTGGGAAGCCGGAAGCTTACCCTACCCCGCTGGAGAACGGCCGGCGCACGGAACTGGTGTACGCCGGGCGCCTGCGCCGGGCCAGGACGGCGGCTAATGAATTCCAGCTCTGGATAGTTTCGGACAACCTTTATAAGGGCGCTGCCCTGAATTCAGTGCAGATAGCCGAGCGCATAGCCCGGCTTTAGGAGTGCGACAGAGGGAGGGGAAATGAAGACCTGTATACCTCTTGCAATTCTTGCGGTTGCCTTCGGCTTTACCTCTTGTAAAAAGAAACAGCCTGAAACCGTCCCCGTGCCAAAGGCGGAACCACCCGCCCAAGCCGCGCCCGCTGTCTCCACCTCGCCGGTTTTAAGCCAAAACCCGCTGACCGCGCCCGGCAATTACCTTAAAACCACCGTCGGGCGTGTGAAAGAGGCCAAGGATGCCAAAGCTCTTTTTGAAAAAACCGCCGGGGACAGATTGAAAAACCCGGACCTGAACGAGCCCTAAAGGGCGGGGAGGAAAAATGGATATTATTTACTCAAATATTTTTGCGCTGACTATTGGCGTAGCAGCGGCCTTTATCGGCCTTATGTTTTATTTAAAATGGAAGCGCGGGAAGGATCTGGAGGAACTGGCTTCCTCTATGGGCCTGTCTTTCTCTCCCGAAGGGCCGGAGCCTGGCGTTCTGGAGGGGACGGGGATAGAGATTTTCAGGCGGGGGCGTTCCCGCAAAGCCTATAACCTGGTGCAGCTACCGTCGCGCTGGGGCGTAATA
>CAMTWW010000100.1:0-8153 GCA_947085555.1 uncultured Elusimicrobia bacterium
GTAAAGCGGAGCCTGCCGGCCAGGAACCGCTCCACCGCCACCTCGTTGGCGGCGTTCAGCGCAGCCGGGGAGATGCCGCCGCGCCGCGCGGCTTCGAAAGCAAGCTCAAGGCAGGGGAAGCGGCGGAAATCGGGGCGCACGAAGTCCAGCCTGGCGAGCTTGAAAAGATCGAGCGGCGCGGCCAGAGAGGGGGCGCGGTCCGGCCAGGTCAGCGCGTACTGTAT
Source organism: uncultured Elusimicrobia bacterium (assembly GCA_947085555.1). GTDB lineage: Bacteria > Elusimicrobiota > Elusimicrobia > Elusimicrobiales > UBA9959 > UBA9959. The sequence goes on from CAMTWW010000100.1 coordinate 225, forward strand.
GGGCAGCTTCATATCGGGCAGAGAAAGTTGGGCCAGCACGGAGCCGTCCCTGAATTCCACTCCGGAATGAACGACGGATTGCGGGTGGATGACCACCTCTATTTTGGAGATCGGCAGCGAAAAAAGATTTTTTATCTCGATGGCCTCGAGGCCCTTATTCATCAGCGTCGAGGAGTCCACCGTGATCTTGGGGCCCATGCTCCAGCGCGGGTGGCGCAGGGCCTGCACCGGGGTGACCTTAGCCAGCGGCCGCTTGGACGCGTAGAAAGGCCCGCCCGAAGCCGTCAGGAAAACGCGGGAGACCGCGGCGGCGTACTGCCCGGGCTTTATCCCGGCGAGACACTGGAAAATAGCGGAAGGCTCGGAATCAACGGGAATGATTCTGGCCTGCCAGCGCTCGGCCTCTTTCATCAGCAGCTCGCCGGCCATCACCATAGGCTCTTTATTAGCGAGCGCGATGTGCTTGGAGGAGCGTATGGCGGCCAGCAGCGGGGCGAAACCGACGGCCCCGGTAACGGCGCTGAGAACTATATGCGCCTCTTTCAGGGAGGCCAGTTCGGCCATGCCCTCCACTCCCGGGGCCAGCAGCTTCACGCCGCGCGGGACGGTTGAGCTGAACTCTTTCCAGGAAGCGTAGTCGAAGATAGAGACGTAAGCCGGCTTTACCGCCAGGAGCTGCGCGCGCAGGGCCTTAAGATTGGTGTTAGCCGCCAGGCCGAGCACCCGCCAGCATGCGCCGAGGTTCTTCACGGCTTTGACGGCATTGACGCCTATGGAGCCGGTGGAACCGAGTATTACGACGTTTTTCATTGCTTGTTTTGGCTCAGCGCGCGAACACCGCGTAATAGTAAATCACCGGCGCAAGAAAAATGTAGGAGTCGAAGCGGTCGAGTATCCCGCCGTGGCCGGGCAGCAGGCTGGAGGAATCCTTGGCGCCGACCGCGCGCTTGAGCATGGACTCCGCTATATCGGAAACCTGCCCGAAGACGCCGATCAGGACGCCCGCCCCGGCGGCGAAAGCCGGGGAAACGGAACCGCCCAGCAGCCTGCTTATGCCCCAGGCGGCGACTATCGCCGCGATAAAGCCGGCGGCGGCGCCCTCCCAGGTCTTCTTGGGGCTGATGTTGGACAGCTGCCGGCGCCCGAAGGATTTCCCGAGGAAATAGGCGGCCGTGTCCATGATCCAGACGGTGATTATCAGGATCATCGTCAGGGCGAAACCGTCGGGCCTGATGTCGCGGATGGCCACCAGGTGGAAAAGGCACCAGGAGATCATGAAAATGCCGAGCAGGGTGAGGCCTATGCGCTCCAGGTACTTCTTGGGGGAGAACAGCTCATAGCTCATCACGCCTATCACCGTGAGCGCCAGCACGAAACCAGTGAAATTGTTGCCGCCAGCCTGCGCCGCGCTGTACCGGTCGAAGTAGAGCGCCGCCGGTATCAGCAAACCAAAAAAGTACAGCATGGGCGCCTGCACGGGCTTTGAGCCTAGCTTCATGAGCGTGGCGTATTCGTAAAGCGACAGCGCGATGATGGCGAGGACGAAAACTGCGTAGGCCTGTCCGCCGGTATGTATCAGGAACAGCACTACGGGGATGCCGAACAGCGCGGTAAGGACCCTGGGTAAAAGCATTATTTTCCTCTTCTTCTTTCACGCTCCTGGTATTCCACCAGGGCTTTCTTGAATTCTTCCTCGCGGAAATCGGGCCAGAAAGTATCCGTCACGTAGAATTCGCTGTAGGCCGTCTGCCACAGCAGGAAATTGGAGATGCGCATCTCGCCGGAGGTCCTTATCAGCAGGTCCGGGTCCGGCAGGGAGGGGGAATAGAGCAGTTTTGAAAACGAGTCTTCGTCCACGCTTTTAGCTCCGGAGGCCAAGGCGGCGTTTACGGCATCCAGTATTTCCTGGCGGCCGCCGTAGTTAAGGGCGATATTGAGCACCATGCCGCTGCTGCGCCGCAGGCGCTCCTCCGCCGCGCGCATAACCTCGCGGGCCGGTTTCGGCAGGCGGTCTATGCGCCCGCTGAACATGAGCCGCACGTTCTCCCTTTCCAGTTCGTCTACATACGCGGAGATAGTCTTCTTCAGCAGGAACATCAGCGCGCCGACCTCCAGCTTCGAGCGGTTCCAGTTTTCGGTAGAGAAAGCGTAAATGGTCAGCGCTTTAATTCCCGCGCGGCTGGCAGATCGCACCACCGCGTGCACCGAATCGACCCCGGCTTTATGTCCCGCCAGGGCGGGCAGACCGCGCTTTTTAGCCCAACGCCGGTTACCGTCCATGATTATGGCGACATGGGCGGGCAGGCGGACGGGATCGAGGGGTTCGGTGTTTTTCGCGGCAGCCATTTGGGTGCTCATGCAAATATAATGCGAATACAAAGTGTCACGAATTACTGCGAATCTTTATGAGATTCGCATATATTCGCGTATTCTTAATTCGACGCCAATTCGCATATTTTTAAACAGTAAGCAGTTCTTTTTCCTTAGCCGCGACTATCTCGTCGATGGTCTTGGCGTTGGCGTCGGTCAGTTTCTGCACCGCTTCCTCGTTGCGCTTCTGGTCGTCCTCCGAGACTTCTCCCGCCTTCTGGGCTTTCTTGACCTTTTCGAGCGCGTCGCGGCGGACGTTCCGCAGCTGCACGCGGGAATCCTCGCCCATGCTGTGCACCACTTTCACCATCTTCTTGCGCTGGTCCTCGGTCATGGGGGGGAGGTTGATGCGTATCACGCCGCCGTTGCGGGACGGGGAGGAGCCGAAATCCATTTTCCTGAGAGCTTCCTCCACGGCGTCCACCGCGCCGGCGTCCCAGGGGCGCACCTCGATGGTGCGGGGCTCGGGGATCGAAATCGCGGCCACCTGTTTAAGGGGGACCTTGGAGCCGTAGTATTCCACGTAGACGTTATCGAGCAGCTGCGGGTTGGCCCTGCCGGTGCGCAGGGACATGAGCTCGCGCTTAAATTTTTCCACCCTCTCAAGCATCTCCATTTCAGCTTCCGCTATGACATCTTCCAGCGAGAATTGCGCCATAATACCCCTCCTGTGCGTTCAGCCGGTAAAAGGACCGGCCGCGCAAGCTAATTATATTATATTTGTGAGCGGGGGAAACGGGTTCAGGCGGCAGCGACGGCGTCTTCCACCAGTTCGCAGATTATATGGGCCGCGAGGATATGCATTTCCTGCACGCGGGGAGTGTCGGCAGCGGGGGCCAGGAAGGCCAGGCCGCAATGGGGGAGGATGTCCCCGCCTTTCTTTCCGAAAAAGCCGATCACCTGCATCCCCATTTCCCTGGCCTTGACGGCTGCCTTAAGGACATTAGGGCTGGAACCTGAAGTAGAGATAGCCAGGAGCACGTCGCCGGGGCGGCCGTGGGCTTCCACCTGGCGCTCGAAGACCCGGTCAAAACCATAGTCGTTACCGAGGCAGGTCAGGACAGAGGTGTCCGTGGTGAGGGCGACAGCGGCTATGGCGCGGCGCTCTTTTTTAAAACGCCCTACGAACTCGCCGGCGATATGCTGGCTGTCGGCGGCGGATCCGCCATTGCCGCAAATGAGTATCCTGCCGCCGGACAGCGCCGTTATCGCCAGCGCTTCCGCGATGGCTTTGAGGGCGGCGTGGTCGGCGGCCAGCGCGGCGGCCGCTTCCTGGTGCTGTTTTATGGCGGACAGTATTTTCTCTTCCATATCAGCCCTGTTTTATCAGCGTGCCGACTTTCCCGCCGGCGAGGGCCTTGCGGATATTGCCGGGAGTATGAAGGTTGAAAACCAGTATGGGGAGGTGGTTCTCCATGCAGAGCGTGAGGGCGCTGGCGTCCATAAACTTGAGCCCTTTGTTTATGGCGGACATGTAGGTTATATCTTTGATGAGCTTCGCCTTGGGGTCTTTTCTGGGGTCGCCGGTGTAGACGCCGTCCACCTGGGTGGCCTTGAAGATAACGTCGGCGTTCATCTCGGCGGCGCGGAGAGCGGCCGCCGTGTCGGTGGTGAAATATGGATTGCCGGTGCCGCCCGCGAAAATAACAACCCGGGCTTTCTCGAGGTGGCGGAGGGCCCGGCGGCGGATGAAGGGCTCGGCCAGGCGGGAGATCTCGATGGCGGTCTGCACCCGGGTGGAGACGCCTTCATGCTCGAGAGCAGACTGCAGAGCCATCGCGTTTATGATCGTGGCCAGCATGCCCATATTGTCCGAGGTGACCCGGTCTATCTTGCCGTGCCCGTCGCGGGCGCCGCGCCAGATATTGCCACCGCCGATTACTATGGCCAGGCGCGTGCCGCGCCTGAGGCCAGAGGCTATTTCTTTGGCGATGTAGGTGAGGGAAGCAGGGCTGATCGAACGGCCGTCGCCGGGCGAGCCCAGCGCTTCACCGGAGAGCTTCAGAAGCACGCTCTTGTACATGATAGTCTCCTAAAACGGCAGCGATTGAAGAAGTTGATAAAGTTGACTGGTTGATAGAGTACGGGAACCGCCGTCCCGCTTCAGTCAACACTGTCAACTCTATACAACTCTATCAACCAGTCAACTTATAAACTTGTCAACATTCCCCTACTCTATCCCGACCAGGAAGCAGCTGAAGCGCGTAACCGCTACGTTTCCGCCGAGCTTGGCGCCCAGGTTCTTCACGGCCTGGCTGACGGTCAGCTTGGAATCCCGGATGGAAGCCTGCTCTAGCAGGCAGGATTCCTGGAAGAACTTGTTGACGCGGCCTTCCAGCATCTTGGCGATGGCCTCAGGGGGTTTGGCCTTGTAGGTCTTGCCCTCTTCCGCCGCTATGGCCTTGGCGTCGGCTTCGTCTTTTTCCATCTTGGCGCGGTAGATCTCACGTTCCTTCTCCACGAGTTCGGCGGCCACGTCCTCGCGCTTGAGGTACTTGGGGCTCATCGCCACGCTCTGCATGGCCAGCTCCCTGGCGAGGGTCTCGAGGCCGGCCCTGGCGGCGCTCATATTGCCGTCGAAGGAAAGCTCGACGATGGCGCCCTTGCGGTTATCGGAGTGCACGTAGAAGCCGGCCGCGGTGTTCGCGGCCGCGGTGTAAATGACGCCGCGGCGGATCTGCATGTTCTCGCCCATCTTCATGGCCAGGGCCTGCAGGCGCTCTTTGGCTTTTTCGCTGCCTGCCGGGTTGGCCAGGGAAGCGTCGGCAAGCATTTCGGAGGCAAGGGCCGCGGCGAAGCCGCTTACGTCGGGGTTCTTGGCCACGAAGTCCGTCTCGCAGTTAATTTCAAGCAGCGAGACGGCGGCGGGGGAGGTCTTCGCGACCACCACGCCTTCTTTCATCGCGCGGCCGGCCCGCTTGGCGAGGCCCGCCAGGCCCTTCTTGCGCAGGATGTCCACGGCCTTGGCCAGGTCTCCGCCGGCCTCGTTGAGCGCGCCTTTGCAGTCCATGATGCCGGCGCCGGTCTGGCCCCTGAGCGTCATTACCTGTTCACCGGTTATTGCTGCCATAATTTTATCTCCTTGAAAGTAGTTACCTGAAACTCTGTAAAAGGGGGGCGGCGCAGTGCCCGCCCCCTTTGAGTGAAAAGAGCTTATTCCTCGGTTCTGACGGGCTCTTCGGCGGCGGGAACTTCCTCGGCGGGCTGCCCCGCGTAAACTTCTTCACCCTGGGCTTCCCCGGCCTGCACCCCGGCCGCTTCCTGCGTGGCCTGGTGGGCGGCGGCCTTCTCGGCCTCGGCTTCGGCGCGGCCGTCTATCACGGCGTCGGCTATGGTGGCGCAGAAAAGCCTGATGGAGCGGGCGGCATCATCGTTGCCCGGGATGGGCCAGTCAAGCTGGTCGGGATCACAGTTGGTGTCGCAGACGGCCACCACGGGGATCCTGAGCTTGCGGGCTTCCTTCAGGGCGTTCGCCTCGTTGATCGGGTCCACGATGAACATAACGTCGGGCAGCGCGCGCAGGCCGCGGATGCCGCTGAGCAGCTTCACCAGGCGGGCCTGCTCCTTGCTGAGGCGAGAAACCTCTTTCTTGGACATGACCTTGAAAAGGCCGTCCGATTCGAATTTCTCCAGCTCCTCGAGGCGCTTGAGCGACTTGCGCAGGGTCTCGAAGTTAGTGAGCGTACCGCCCAGCCATTTCTCGTGCATGCAGGAGACTTCGGCGCGGATGGCTTCCTCGCGGATTATTTCCTTGGCCTGCTTCTTGGTGCCGACGAAAAGGAAGGTCTTGCCGGCCTTGGAACAGTCCTTGACGTAGGTATAGGCCTTCTTAATTTCCTTCACGGTCTTCTGAAGATCCAGGATGTGGATGCCGTTGCGCTCGCCGAATATATAACGGGCCATCTTGGGATTCCACCTGTAGGTCTGGTGACCGAAATGGACTCCGGCTTCAAGCATGCTTTTCATTGATACGTTTAACATTTTTACTATTCCTCCGTTTCCGACTGCCGCTCGTTTCTTTTCCCGCCCTCGGGGGGCAGGATTTCAATGGAATCTATAATATCATAATCGGACGCCCGCGTAAATACCGTCCGGGCCGGCCGGGGCGCGCCGGCAGCTTCGTTTTAGCCTTTTGCTATAATAATGGCGATGGTCGTCTGATAGGCATAGCCCCTGTTACGACACCTGCATAGCAATGAAAATAGCCATAGCGCAGATGAATCCCAGAGTCGGGGATATACCGGGCAATGCCCGGCTTATAGAGGATTTCGCCCGCGCGGCGCAGGCCCTCGGCGCGGACCTAGCGGTCTTCCCTGAGCTGGCCCTCACCGGCTATCCGCCGCTGGACCTCCTGGAGAAGAAAAATTTCATCGCCGAGAATCTGAAGGCCCTCAAGGCGCTGGCGGCGCTGAAGCTCGGCGCCGCCATCGCCGTCGGCTACGTGGACCGCAACCCGGCAAAAAAGGGCAAGCCGCTGCACAATTCCATAGCCCTCATCCACGGCGGCAGGATAGCGGCCGTCAGGCACAAATCCCTGCTGCCCACCTACGACATTTTCGACGAGGCCCGCTACTTTGAGCCAGCCGCGGAGAACAGGCCGGTAAAGTTCAAAGGCGAAATAATCGGCCTCACCATCTGCGAGGATATCTGGGCCGGCACCGCCCTGCTGCCGAGCCGCCTGCTGTACCGCGGCAACCCGGCCAAAACCCTTTGCGCCGCGAAAGCTTCAGTGATCATCAATATCTCGGCCTCCCCGTTCTACCGGGGGAAAGGCGCGCTGCGGCGCAAACTGCTTTCAGGGCTGGCAAAGAAACTGCGCGCGCATTTAATCTACGTCAACCAGGCCGGCGCCAACGACGAGCTTATCTTCGACGGGAACAGCTTCGCGCTGTCTCCGGCCGGCAAGGTCACGGCGCGCGCCAAAGCTTTCGGGGAAGACCTGGTGCTGGTGGACACCGAAGCCCCAGGCCCACTTAAAGTACCCGCCGCGCCGCAGGATGAAACCGCCGAAATCTGCGCGGCCCTGACCCTGGGAATAAAGGATTATTTCCGGAAGACGGGCTTCGGCAAGGCCGTCCTCGGCCTGAGCGGGGGCATAGACTCAGCCGTGGTCGCGGCCCTGGCCGCGGCGGCCATCGGGCCGGGGAACGTCACCGGCGTCCTCATGCCGTCGGAATTCACCTCCAGGCAAAGCGGGGACGATGCGCTGCGCCTGGCCCGCAACCTCGGCATAAAGGCCAGGACCATACCGATAAAAAAGATCTACAAAGCTTTTCTCTCGGAGCTTCAGGCGGGAGGCCCCGCAGCCGGGGTTTCCCTTACCATGCAGAACCTGCAGGCCCGCTCGCGCGGCAGCCTTTTGATGGCCCTGTCCAACACCAACGGAGCACTGACCCTCGCCACGGGAAACAAGTCCGAAATAGCCGTGGGCTATTGCACTCTTTACGGCGACACCGCCGGCGCTATAGCCCCGATAGCCGACCTTTTCAAGACTGAAGTTTACAGGCTGGCCTCTTACCTGAACCGCGGGGGGGAAGTAATACCGCCCGCGATAATCGA
>CAMTWW010000101.1:0-5139 GCA_947085555.1 uncultured Elusimicrobia bacterium
GAAACGAAATAATTCACCGTGGTCGAAACAAAAGCTATCCCGGCCACCTGTAGGAAAGGCAGGCGTATACCGAGGATGCGCAGCACCTCCCAGAGAGTTAAACCCATAAAAGCATAGCTGGAAACGGCGAAGCCGAAGGAAAGCAGCAGCCACCAGGGGTTGGCGTTGCGGATAGTCCGGGCCAGCTCCCCCAGGTTGGGATAGATCAGCCAGACCAGGATGCCCAGCGACAGCAGCAAAGGGGTGTAGAGCGCAAGTTTTTTACTGGCGGAGACCTGTTTCATATTTTGCTAAAATTAGTTTATATTATTATTGAACATATGGCCATATTCAAGTTCGATTTTATAGTGGTGGGAAGCGGAGCCGCCGGCCTGCTGGCCGCGCATAAGCTGGCCAAAGCCGGCCGCGTCGCCGTAATTACCAAGCGCTCCCCCGAAATCTCCAACACCGACCTGGCACAGGGCGGCATAGCCGCCGTAACGGCTCCCGGTGATAATTTCGACCTGCATATTGCCGACACCCTGCGCACCGGGGCCGGCCTTTCCGACCCCGGCGTGGTTAAACTGGTGATAAGCGAGGCCCCAGCCCGCATACAGGAGCTGGTGGACCTGGGAACCCGCTTCAGCCTTAAGAACGGGACCTTCGACCTGGGCCTTGAAGGCGGGCATTCCCGCCGCCGCGTCCTGCACGCCGCCGACGCCACGGGACACGAAATAGAGCGCGCGCTGCTCGAAAACTGCAAGTCGGACAGGAACATAACTTTTTTCCCCTATTACTCCGCGGTAGACCTCATACTTAAGAGCCGCCCCGCCCGCGTGCGCCCGGGAAAAAATTCCTGCCTGGGCGTTTACGCCCTGGAGGAAGCGACCGGCCGCGTTCACAGCTTCCTGGCTCCGGCCACCGTGCTCGCCTCGGGCGGCGCCGGCAAGGTTTACCGCTACACTTCCAACCCCGACGTAACTACTGGCGACGGCATGGCCATGGCCTACCGGGCGGGCCTTGAGCTTATCAACATGGAATTCGTGCAGTTCCATCCCACCTGCCTCTACCACCCGCAGGCCAAGTCTTTCCTGATCTCCGAGGCTCTGCGCGGCGAGGGCGGCGTCCTGCGGGGTGCCGACGGGAAAGCTTTCATGAAGAAATACTCCAGCTGCCTGGAGCTGGCCCCCAGGGATATCGTGGCCCGCGCCATAGACTCCGAGCTGAAGCGCACCGGCGCCGACTGCGTCTATCTGGACATGACCCGGCTGAAGGTGGGTTTCCTGAAAAAACGCTTCCCCACCATTTACGACAAGTGCCTGCAGCTCGGGATAGACATTACAAAGAACCCCATACCCGTAGTACCGGCGGCGCACTTCTTCTGCGGGGGCGTGCGTTCGGACGAGCACGGGCGGACCGCCATGCCCGGGCTTTACGCCATAGGCGAGGTGGCCCACACCGGCCTCCACGGGGCCAACCTCCTGGCCTCCAATTCCCTGCTGGAAGCCTGCGTCTTCGCCCACCGCGCCGCCGAGGCCATAAAAAGCGGTTTTGTACGCCGCCCCTCCGGTGGGAAGCCGGCGCACTGGACCACGGGGAACGCCAGACCCTCCGACGAAGCCGTCATCATAACGCATAACTGGGACGAGATCCGCACCTTGATGTGGAACTACGTGGGGATCGTGCGCAGCGATAAGCGCCTGGCGCGGGCCGGCGCCCGCGTCAGGATAATCTCGGAAGAGATAATAAAGTATTACTGGGACTTCCTTCCCACCCGCGACTTACTGGAACTCCGCAATCTGGCCTGCCTGGCCGGGGTCATAATACGCTCAGCGCGCAGCCGCAAGGAGAGCCGCGGCCTGCATTACACCGTGGACTACCCGAAACCGTCCGCCGGCTTCCTTAAGCCGACCGCGGCGGACAGGTATGGGGAATGATGGATAAAATCGTTATCAGCGGGGCGCGCTCGCATAACCTCAAGAACCTCAGCCTGGAAATACCCAAAGGCAGGCTTGTGGTCATCACCGGCCTTTCGGGCTCCGGCAAATCCACGCTCGCTTTCGACACCATCTACGCGGAAGGGCAGCGCCGCTACGTCGAGTCGCTCTCCGCCTACGCCCGGCAGTTCCTGGAGCAGATGGATAAACCCGACGTGGATTCCATAGAAGGGCTCTCGCCCGCCATTGCCATACAGCAGCACAACCCGTCGAAGAACCCGCGCTCCACGGTAGGCACGGTCACCGAGGTTTACGACTACCTGCGCCTGCTTTACGCCAAGGCCGGCCGCCCCTACTGCCCCGGCTGCCATAAGCCCATAAAAGCCTGGTCGGCGCAGGGCATCACGGCTGAGCTGCTGGCCAGATACGCCGGCAAAAAAATCCGCATCTTCGCCCCGCTCGTCCGCGGCCGCAGCGGAACCTACGAAGAGCTTTTCGCCCGCCTGCGCAAGGCAGGCTTCACCAAGGCCCGCGCGGACGGCAAGCTCTTCCCGCTTGAAAGCCCGCCGGAGCTTAAGCGCTACGGCAAGCATGACATCGACCTTTTCGTTGACGAGTTCACGGTCTCCAAAGACGACCGCGAACGCCTGAGCGAAGCCGTGGCGCTGGCCCTGGCGCAGTCGAAAGGCCTGCTGATCGCCGAGGAGGCCGGGAAGACTCCGGGGGACCTCTACAGCGAAAAGAACGCCTGCCCCTCCTGCGGGATAAGCTTCCCGGAGCTGGAGCCGCGCCTTTTCTCCTTTAATTCCCCCCACGGCGCCTGCCCCGGCTGCGACGGGCTGGGGATAAAGATAGAGATAGACCCCGACCTGGTGGTCCCGGATAAATCGAAGTCCGTCAACGGCGGCGCGCTGGAAGCCTGGGCCAACCCCGTAACCACGCGCACCCACAGGTGGAAGGGCTCCTGGTCCGGCTACTACGCCGATATGCTGAATACCGCGGCCAAAGAGAACGGTATCGCCCTGGACAAACCCTGGAAAGACCTGTCGAAAGCGCACCGGGAGCTGCTGCTGCGCGGCGCCGGGGATTTTGAAGGGGTGATAACCAATCTTAAGCGGCGCCAGACCGAGAGCGAATCGGAATTCGTCAAAGAAGAGATCTACACTAAATTCATGCGGGAAACGGTCTGCCATAAATGCAAAGGTTTAAGGCTAAAGGATGAAGGATTAAGCGTATTGGTAGGAGGTAAGAATATCGCGCAGGTCACCGCTTTGCCTATAGGAGCGGCAAAAGGCCTTATGGCCGCGCTGGACCTCAGTGAAAAAGAGCGCGCCATCGCAAGGCTGATCCTGAAGGAGATCAATTCGCGCCTCTCCTTCCTCAACGACGTGGGCCTGGGCTATATCTCCCTGGACCGGCGCTCGGAGACCCTTTCGGGCGGCGAGGCCCAGCGCATACAGCTGGCCACGCAGATCGGTTCCGGGCTGACCGGCGTCCTCTACGTGCTGGACGAGCCTACCATAGGCCTGCACCAGCGCGACAATGCACGGCTCATAAACACTTTAAAGTCCCTGCGCGATATAGGCAACACCCTGCTCGTAGTGGAACATGACGAAGCCGTGATAAGGGCGGCCGACCATATCATAGACCTCGGGCCGGGCGCGGGACTGGCGGGCGGGTACATAGTGGCGCAGGGCACGCTCGGGGAGATAATAAAGAACAAGAAGTCAGTAACCGGCCCCTACCTGACCGGCGGGCGCTTCGCCGCCGTCAAGCGATTGCCCCGCGCGCACTCCGGGAAGTTCCTGGAGTTCACCGGGGCCAGCCAGTTCAATTTAAAGGATATAGACGTTAAAATACCGCTGGGGCTGTTCGTCAGCATCTGCGGGGTTTCAGGCTCCGGGAAGTCCACCCTGCTTTACGAGATAGTCTACAAGGCGCTGGCCAGGGAGCTCTACAAGTCCAGGGAAGTCCCCGGAACTTACCGCTCCATGAAAGGGGCCGGCCAGATAGACAAGGTCATCATAGTGGACCAGTCACCCATAGGCCGCACGCCCCGCTCCAACCCCTCCACTTACAGCGGCGTCTTCAACCATATCAGGGACCTCTACGCGGCCCTGCCCGAGGCCAGGCGGCGCGGCTATGAGCCCGGGCGCTTCTCCTTCAATGTGAAGGGCGGGCGCTGCGAGGCCTGCCAGGGCGACGGTACCCTGAAGATCCAGATGCAGTTCCTGCCCGACGTCTACGTGAAATGCGGGGAATGCGGCGGCAGGCGGTTCAACGACGACACGTTGGAAGTGCGGTTCAAAGGCCTGAGCATCTCCGAGGTGCTGGAACTCTCGGTCGGGGAAGCCGGTGTATTATTCGCGGACATACCGCGCATAGCTAAAATACTTTCCACGCTGGGCGAAGTGGGCCTGGATTATCTTAAGCTGGGCCAGAGCGCCACCACGCTGTCCGGCGGCGAGGCGCAGCGCCTTAAACTGGCGGAGCAGCTGGCCCGCCGCGCCACCGGCCGCACGCTTTACATACTTGACGAGCCGACCACCGGCCTTCATTTCGCCGACGTCGAGAAGCTCCTGAAGGTCCTGCACCGCCTGTCTGAGGCCGGCAATACGGTGCTGGTCATCGAGCATAACCTGGACGTGATAGCGGCCTCGGACTGGCTCATAGAGCTTGGCCCCGAGGGCGGCGACGCCGGCGGCCGCCTGACATACTCCGGCCCGGTCTGCGGCGCACTCAAAGTCAAAGCCTCCCATACCGGGGTATATCTGAAAGAAAGGCTAAAGGCTAAAGGCTGAAGGATTAAGGATTACTTACTATTTTTTTGACCCGAAATTGGTGAAGGAAAAAGAGGAGAACCGGACCGGCTTAAAATCGAAGCTGGCGGAGCGCGCGCCCGAGGAAGCGCTATTAACGTCGGGCCTGGCGTAATCGTCCAGCCAGGCCGACCACTTGCTCCCGAAGTCGCGCCCTTCCCTTATCCGATACCCTTTCCAAAGCGCGTCCTGGAGCTTTTCGCCGGAGCGGAGCGCGTCGCAGAAGGCCTTGAACTGCACTCGGGTATGCGGCCTGTAAAGGTACATCACCGTGCCGTAGGCCTGCAGGTACCAGTCGGCTATATTGGCGTCTGTCTTGAGCTGGTCTACTTTCAGATCGAAAAAACCGGGGAAGGGCGCCCGCCGCTCCGGCGGGAAATACGCCACCGCCCGGCTCCAGGGCC
>CAMTWW010000102.1:0-3472 GCA_947085555.1 uncultured Elusimicrobia bacterium
AGGCCGGCGCCGACCTTGTCGCTCCTTCCGATATGATGGACAACCGCGTAGGGGCCATAAGGCAGGCTCTCGACAGCGGCGGTTTTCAGGAGGTCGGCATTCTTTCTTATGCCGCCAAGTATTCCTCGGCTTTCTACGGGCCTTTCCGCGAAGCGGCGCAATCCGCCCCGCAGTTCGGCGACAGGAAAACCTACCAGATGGACCCGGCCAATTATCTCGAGGCCCTGCGCGAGGTGGAGTTGGACATAATACAGGGCGCGGATATAGTCATGGTGAAGCCGGCGCTGGCCTACCTGGACATCCTGCGCGCGATAAAAGACAAATTCCAGTTCCCCACAGCGGCTTACAATGTAAGTGGCGAGTATTCCATGGTGAAGGCAGCGGCGCAGCAGGGCCTGATAAACGAGAAAGCCATGGTCCTTGAGATACTCACCTCTATAAAGAGGGCCGGCGCCGACATGATAATCACCTACCACGCCAAGGAGGCGGCAAAATGGTTAAAAGAATAGAAAAACTGGTACTGGACGCGGCGCAGGCTGACATTCCCGTCAGCACCCGGCCTTTCGCAGACCTTGGCGCGAGCATCGGCGTTTCAGAGGCCGATGTCCTGAAGGTCCTGAAGGCCTACAAGAAAAAAGGCGTTGTGCGCAGGATAGGCGGGAGCTTCGAGACCCGCAAGCTCGGCTTTTCCTCCACCCTCGCCGGCGCGCGCGTAGCTCCCGCGCGTTTAGCCGCGGTAGCAAAAGAGATCTCTAAATTCCCGGGCGTAACGCATTGCTATGAAAGAGAAGGGGAGATGAACCTCTGGTTCACCATCGGCGTGCGCGGAACCATGGCCGGCGTGGATAAAAAAATAGCCTCCTTCAGGCGCCTGCCCGGGGTGGAAAAGTGCTATTCCTTCCCGGTAAAGAAAATGTTCAAGATAAAAACTTTCTTCCCGATATGAGTTTAAGGAATTGGATAGGATTAAGGATTAAGCTTAAAATTTGTAACTTACTACTTAATCCTTACCACTTACCACTATGAATGTTGAACAATCTATCGTCCGCGCGCTGCAGGGGGATCTCCCGCTGGAGCCCGCTCCTTTTAAAAAAATAGCCGCCGGGCTCGGCCTGACGGAAGAAAAACTCCTCGCCGCCATCAGCGGGCTTAAGCGCAGCGGCGCCCTGCGCTGCCTCCGGGCTATTGTAAGGCACCATAAAGCCGGCTATTCAGCCAATGCCATGGTGGCCTGGAAAGTGCCGGCGGGCCGCGCGGTTTCTTTCGGGAAAGCAGCCGCAGCTTCACCGGCCATAAGCCACTGCTATGAGCGCCTTACGCGCGCCGGCTGGCCCTATAATCTGTATACTATGGTCCACGGTCGCAGCCGCCCGGAAGTTTTAAAAGTCGTAGACGGGCTTGTTAAAAAGACAGGCATGAAAGACTACAGGATCCTTGAAAGCCTCAGGGAATTCAAGAAAACCAGCATGGTATATTTCTAACGACCAAGGAGCTAATACATGGAACAGATAAATTTCCCTTTCACCGGCAATTCCCTCATCATGGCCCTTGTTATTTTAACCCATGTGTTTTTTGCCTTTGTCGCCACGGGAGGGCTGGCCCTTGCTTTTGCCAGCGAATGGATAGGTTACAGAAAAAACAGCGCCTTCCATGACCGCTTCGCATCCGGATACGTTAAGTTCCTCTCAAGCATGATGAAGCTCAATGGGGTTCTGGGCGTCGCTATCGTTATCCTCCTGGTCGGCCTCTTCCCAGTGTTCACTACGCGGCTTTACAATATCTTTTTCTGGCCGCTGATGCTTGAAGTCGCCATCTTCATGGTGCTGATGGCCTCCTCTATAGCCTACCGCCTCACCTGGAAAACAATGGCGAACAAGGGGCTGCATATCGCTATAGGCGGGCTCGCCGCCGCTTCCGCCGCCGCCGCGCTTGTGATCAACGCCGCCTGGGCCTTCATGCTTACCCCCGGCGGATATTTCAACGATCCCAGCCTGCTTAAAGCGGTCTTCAACCCGAGTATGGCGGCGTCCTACCTCCACCTGCTGATCCCGTGCGTAATCAACGCCGCTATGTTCGCTTATATTTACGCTTTATCCAGGCTGCGCAAGGCTGACGCCGCCGATGCGCCCTACTATTCCTGGCTGGCGGATTATTGCGGAACTATCTTCGCGTTCGGCATCTTTTTGCAGCCTTTAAGCGGGTTGCATTACCTATTCACGCTTAAATCAGTAAACCCGGCAATCTTCGACAGTATCGTAACTGGAGGGGTCGCCAGGTTCTTCTGGCCTATGGTCGGCCTGGGCTCGGTGGCGATAACGGCTTCAATCATCTATCTGCTTTCCCATAAAAAACGGCGCGCGGTTCTGCTGGTTGGAGGCATAGCGGCCCTTACGGCTTTTTCGTTCGGCGGGTACACCCGCGAGCGGGCCAGAAAGCCGTATTTGATCTACGGCCACATGTATATGACCGGGGCGCTGGTTGCGGCGCCTGGAAAAACGGCGGCGGTCACTCCGAAGATTGAAACCGCGTCCGCAAAAATTATAGCGGTCAAAATGAGCGTGAAAGAGGCGCTGGACAAATACTCCTGCCTCGCCTGTCACAGCTATAAGGGCGAAGGGGGGACCTTCGGCCAGGTGCTGGACGGGCCTCTCGCGAAGCTTTCAAAAGCCGAACTAAAAAATATCCTGAAAACCCCCGTCGAGACCATGCCCCCGTTCAATGGTACCGACGCGGAGCTGGATGCGTTCGTGAACGCTTTGAAACGGGATTAAGTGGTAAGCAGTAAATAAAAATTAAAACGTAATTCTTAGTACTTAATCCTTAATCCTGACTTTATGAAACTTAAAAACACTAAATCCAAAAAACTCTGGGATTATTCCCTTAAACACCTGGCCGGCGGGGTGAACAGCCCGGTGCGGGCCTTTAACGCCGTTGGCGGCTCGCCGCTGTTCATAAAGTCGGCCAAGGGCCCGCGGCTCAACGATGTGGACGGCAACTCCTACCTGGACTATGTTACTTCCTGGGGCGTTATGATACTCGGTCACGCCGACCCGGACATTCAGTCGGCCCTTTCTGCCGCCGTTACCAAAGGAACTTCCTACGGGGCGCCTACCGAGGCCGAGGCGGTCCTGGCGGAAATGATAAAAAAAGCCCTGCCTTCTATAGAGAAGCTGCGCTTCGTGTCTTCCGGCACCGAGGCCGTGATGAGCGCCATCAGGCTGGCCCGCGGCTATACCGGGCGCGACAAGATAGTGAAATTCACCGGCTGCTACCACGGCCACGCCGATTCCCTGCTTGTGAAAGCGGGGTCGGGCGCCGCTACTTTCGGCACGCCTTCCAGCCCCGGCGTGCCCGCCGCTTTCGCGCGTAATACCGTTTCGCTGGAATACAACGATAGCGAAGGTTTCCAGGCTTATATGAAGCGCAGCGGTAAGGAAGTGGCCTGCGTGATAGTGGAGCCTATAGCCGCCAA
>CAMTWW010000103.1:0-8451 GCA_947085555.1 uncultured Elusimicrobia bacterium
CAGGAAGATTTTTGTCAGGCGCTTGGTTATAGCTATGATCAGAAATATGAGGCCGAGGGCGGCCCTGCCCTTAAAGCCTGCTTTACCCTACTGACAGAATACAGCACGGAACCACTCCAGGACAGACGGAGCATGCTGCGTTGGGTAGTGTTCAGTTATCTGATAGGCAACTGTGACGCGCACGCTAAAAATATATCCATGCTGCTCTCCGGCGCGGCACGGCTCGCCCCGTTTTACGACCTGATGTCTACAATAGTTTACCCGGGACTGACGGATAAGATGGCCATGAAGGTGGGAGGGGAAAACAGGCCGAAGTGGCTGATGAAGCGCCATTGGCAGCGCTTCGCCGAAGACGCCGGCGTCGGAGAAAAAGCTGTTTTCGGCGTTTCCAAAGAACTAGCCGAAACCCTGCCGGGGCTATCCGCCGCTCTTGAAAAAGAGTTTGTGGAAAAGTACGGAGCCGCAGGAACGATCCGGAAGATCCGAAAACACATCACCGCTATGTCGGCAAATCTTCTCGCTCAGTTTCAGGCCCAGGTGGCTGGAAAATAGCCACCTGAACCAGCCACCTGAGACTTTTTTAGGCCCTTCTTTTCACAGTGGATTTTGCAAATTCCCTTTAATTTACTAATATATATTGTTATTATATGCCGAGGTAGCTCAATTGGTAGAGCATTCGCTTCGTAAGCGAAGGGTTGTGGGTTCAAGTCCCATCCTCGGCTGAAATTTAGGGTAGAGGGGAGAGGGTATAGGGTAGAGGGTAGAGGGTAGAGTAACTTCACGGATTTTAATGGCTGTATTTTCTCTTTGCGCCTCTACCCTAAACCCTCTACCCTCTACCCTCTACCCTCTACCCTATACCCTATACCCTATACCCTATACCCTATACCCTATACCCTGTTCTTATGTCAAAAAAAACGATCACTCCCGCTTCCGAGTATGAAGGTATAGATTTCGCTCCCGGCGTCAGTTTCGCGCGCAAGGCCATCTGGTGGTGGCTGCCGGTGCTTTACCTCCTTATCTCCGACACCTTCTACCTGCGCACCTACGATTCCGCCCAGGTGAAAATCACCCTGCTGCAGATGGGCGGTATAGGCATGCTGGGGATGTGGATTTCCCTGCTGGTGCTGGAGGGCCGCCGCGCCTTCCGCCGCGAGGACTTCATCTTCCTAGCGCCGTTTTTCGCCTATCTGCTCTATATCATGCTTTCCTTCCTGGGTACGCCGTACAAGGGCTGGTGCGTGGATGATCTGGTCCGTTACATACTTTACATATCGGTAACGCTTATCATTATCAGGGAATTCTCCTCGGAGGCCATCGAAAGGCTGACCAAAATTCTGATAGTCACCGCCTATATCGCCATCCTTTACGGGGTGGTGCAGTTCCTCGACACGCGCTTTTTCCCGCCTAAGGACGTGGGGCCGGGTCTTGACCCCTTCGTCTGGCGCTGGGCCTTCAGCCAGCGCGTTTTTTCCACCTACGGCAATCCAAACTTTTTCGGCAACTTCCTGGTCCTGATATTGCCCATACTTGTAACGCAATATCTCAAGCGCAAATCCGTGTTCCTGCTGCCGCTTATCTTCATGAACCTGCTCTGCCTTTACGGCACTCAGACAAAGGGCGCCTGGCTGGGCTTCGGCATTTCCTCCTTCATTTTCATCGTCTTCTACGGCTACTTCTTCCTGCGGGACAAACTGAAAATAAGCCGGACCGCGTTTTTAAGCCTGGCTTCGATCCTGCCCATAGCAGCCATCGGGATCGTTTACAGCTTCGGAAACCCCCACTCATATAATTTCCGTATTAATACCTGGCTTTCCACCTGGGAAATGGTGGAGTCCCAGCCCCTGACCGGCCTCGGCGTAGGCAGTTTTAAAGTGCTCTACCCGGCCTACAGGCGCCCGGTTATTTTCCATATTGAGGGCAAGCATAACACCGAAACGGACCACGCCGAGCAGGAGCATCTTGAGCAGTGGCTGGACAACGGGCTGATAGGGATGGGGTTCTATCTTTGGATCGTATTGTTCGTGACGGTAGTAGGGCTGCGGGGCCTCTCCTCCCTTACCGAAAACCTCAAGGGCGCGCGCCCGCCGCCGGTGGCCTACGACCTGCTGGGCTACCTCACCGCGCTCCTGGGCATGCTGGCCCATAACTTTACCGACGTGAGCATGCGCTTCGTCTCCTCCGGGGTGTACCTCGGCCTGCTGCCCGGGGTCATCATAAACCTTGCCCGCGGCCGCGCGCTGTGGGAACTGCATTATAAGGAGGAGGCCCAGCCCGCGCGCGCGGGGTCCGAAAAGAACGCCGGCCGGGACGGGCTCTTCACCTGGGTCATGTGGCCGGCCCGCGCCGCCGGAGCAGCCGGGGTCTTCTACGCCGCTTATCTCGTGCTCGGCGAATTCTCGGGCCTCCAGGGCCCGCTGCGCAACTACGCGGCCAACGGCGAGATCCTGCAGTGGTATATCGCCTGGCTGGTGATGCTACTCTGCGTGGGTTATGCGGTCTATTGTTTCTGCGGGGTCATGCTTAAGGGGGTTTCAGCGGCTGTCCCTGTAGTGGTGCTCCTGACGCTTTTCCCGATGTATTACTTCTGGGGCTGGTTCAAGGCCGACGTCTACCACAACATGGCCATCTTCTTCTCGAAGCAGGGCAAGTGGGAAGACGCCATAGGCTACTACCAGAAGGTTAACTCGCTCAACCAGTTCTTCATCATGCCCTATTACTTCACGGGGAACGTTTTCAACGACCGTTTCAACATGGAGAAGTCCTACCGGCCGGACTGGGGGGATAGAGCCAATGAACCCCGCGACGACTATGACCGCGCGCTGGCCGCCTACGAAAAGGTGCGCTCCTTAGCCCCTAACTATGTGCAGATGCACCACCAGGTGGGCACGCTTTACATGAAGATGCACGACTATATGATGAAGCAGGGCAAGCCGAAGGAAGCACAGGAATTCCTCGACAAGGCGCTGGCCCGCTTTAATCTTTACGAGAACCTGGACCCGGTCTACCCGGTCAATTATTTCCGCAAGGCACAGATTTACATCATGCGCAACGATCTGAAATCGGCCGAGCGGGAGTACCTTAACAACATCAACGCCTGGAAATGCTATGTGCCGGGGCATGACCACGGCACAGCCGAGGCTTATACCACCCTGGCGAACGTTCAATACGCGCAGGGCAAGTACGGCGAGGCCGTCGCGAATTACCGCCTGGCGCTGGAAAAGGACCCGAACTTCGAACAGGCCCGCAGGAATCTGCCGATAGCGGCTGGCAGGGCGCCGGAAAAGGGAAAGGTAGAGATCATTAAGGTGGAGTAAGCCGCTGTTACTTTCCGTCCTTTATGGCAGACCCTGAAAATAATCTCCCCGTGCCGCGCGTTCCGCTCGTCCTGCTGCTTACGGCGGCGTTCTTCGTGGCGCCGCTGCTTTTTTTCACCGGGCTCACCCGCAATCCCTACTACCTGCAGATAACCATCCTCAATATCGCGATATTGGGCGCCGCGGCCCTTTTCCTGCGGGCCTCGCTGCAGGCGGGCGCCTGGCGGTTTCCGGCGACGCCGCTGGCGCGGCCGCTGGTAGTACTTGCGGCGGTTTACCTTGCTTCCTTCGCCTGGGCCTGGTTCGGCCACGCTCCTTTCTTCAGGCCGGCCATGGCGGCCGAGGGCCTGAAGGCGGGAATGTTCTTCGTCATTAACTGCCTCGCCGTCTTTTACCTCGCGCTCAGCGTACCCTACGGAGGAAAAGACTCAGAGGTCCCGGCCGGGAAGTGGCTGGCTTTCCTCCTTGGCTGGGGAGCGCTGTGGTTCCTGTTCCCCTGGCTGCGGCTGCCGCCTTCCGGCGAGGGGCTATTCGACAGGTTGTTCGATCCCTACGGCGCTCTCGTCTGGGCCGCGGGCTTTGCCGCGGTGGTCCTGCTTATACGGCGCTGCCGCCAGGAGGATATACTCAACCTGGCGCTTACCGTCGGGGCCATAGCCTCGCTTTACGGCATACTCCAGTATTTCAGCATAGAGCTGGTATGGGCCAAGCAGCTTACCCCCTACGGCAACCGCTCCGTCTCCACCTTCGGCAATCCCAACTTCATTTCCACCTACGTGGTGATCTTCCTGCCGCTGGCGGCCTCGCTGCTGATGAAGGCCGACACCGGTATTAAACGGGTCTACTACGGGCTGGTGTTCCTCTCCTTCGAAGGGATGCTGATGTGCAGCATGACGCGCTCCTCATGGCTGGGCGCGGCGGCGGCTTTCGCCTTCCTGTTCGCCTTCGCGACGCATCGGGGGCAGCTGAAGGCCAATAAAAAATTCCTTTATCCGTTCTTCGCGCTTGCGCTGCTGCTGTGCCTGCTCTGGCCGGTGAACTCACAGAATCTCACCAGGTCCGGCCTGGTCGACCGCGTCGGCGAGGCTGTCGCCGGAATCAGGGCCCCGTCCGCCGTCAGTCTCTCCGGCGACAATGGCAGGATCTATCCCTCTTTCCACCAGCGGCTGCTGATCTGGACCAGCGCCTGGCAGATGGGGCTTGAAAATCCGCTGCTCGGCAAAGGCTGGGGACAATTCGAGCTTTTCTATCCCTTCTACCAGGGCCGCCTGATGTCGGGTTTCCCGGTCATGCGCGGGCTGCGCACCCACGCGAATAACGCGCATAATGAAATACTGGAGCAGTGGTCCCAGGCCGGGCTGCTGGGCCTGGGCGCCTACCTGTGGTTCCTCGTGGTCCTCTATTGCGGCTTCCGTCGTTTTTACCGCGCGGCCTCCCCGGAGGCCCGCTACGGGGCCGTGCCGCTGGCGGCCGGGCTGATCGGGGCGCTGACCGACAATCTGCTGAACGTCTCCCTTCATTTCGCCGTGCCCGGCCTGGCCTTCTGGTGGGTGGCCGGCGCGCTGGCGCTTAAAACCTCCGGCGCAGGAACTTGCCCGCCGTGGAAAAGGCCCCGCGCGGCGGCTGCGGCTGCCTGGCTGATCCTCCTGTGCTGTTTAGGGGCCGCCTGGCTTTGGGAGCGGCAGTTCACCAGGGAGTTCCACTATTTCAACGGTTTCAGGGCCATGCGTTCGAACAACTTCGCGCTGGCGGTGGCGCAGCTGCGCGCGGCCTGGGAGGCCAGCCCCCGCGAAGTCAACAGCAACTACGAGTTCGGCAACGCCTATGTGCGGGCGGGGGAGCTGGAAAAAGGCGCCTGGGCATACGGCGAGGCCCTCAAATCCAACGCCGGCTACGACGAGATCTACTTCAACCTGGCCATTATCCTCAAACGCCTGGGGCGTACCGAGGAGGCGCTCAGCCACCTGCAGATCTCCTCGGTCATAAATCCCCTTAACCTTACCACCTGGCAGGCCCTGGCCGAGGTGTACCTGGGCAGGCGGGACAGGGAGGCCGTGGCCGCGCGCGCCGCAGTGGATTTCGAGGAGGCGGTCAGGATCTTCCCGGGCGACCCCGGCATGTGGAACACCCTCGGCTATTTTTACACGCTGACGAAGAACTATGAAGCCGCGCGGAGCGCTTACGCCCACGGCGTTAAAGCGGACCCTGGCAACGCCATGCTGCAGGAAAATCTCGCTGGCGTATCGCGCCAGCTGGGGATCAGCCCCTGATAAGTTGATAGAGTTAACAGAGTTGATAAGTTGATAAAGTACGGCAGTTGATAAAGTACGGCAGTTGATAAAGTACGGCAGTTGATAAAGTGTGGCAGTTGATAAAGTAGATAGAGTTGGAAACGGCAATTCCGGTACTTAGTCAACTTATCAACTTTTCAACTTATCAACTTATCAACGAGTCAACGAGTCATAGTTTCGTAACAATCCTGTAATATTTAGGTAAACAGGAAAAGGTTAAATATAGCGGGTACAAACGTTTTACGGAATTTTGCCATGAACATAAAAACCGCTTTGAAATTCACTCTCCCCGGGCTCCTGGCCATTTTTTTCGCCGCTTACGGTCCCCTGCCGGAACTTTTCGCCCAGGGCGCGAAAAGCACTATAAGCCGCTCGATGGAGCAGGCTATAAGGCTTTACCATGAGGGGGAGGATACCGAGGCTATGGACCGCTTCATGGCCATACTGGTGAGGGGCACTCCCTCCGAGAAAGCCCTGGCCAACGAGTACATCACCAAGATAACCCTGCGCATGAATACCGGCGTCAATACGGTGTCCGACCGCGGCGCCGAGCCCACCACCCTTACCGAGGTTTCGCAGCCTAAATCGGGGATTTCCCCGCGCGCCGTCCCGCTTGGGATCAAAGCTGCTGCGGAGGATAAAGCGTATGACGAACGCGGGCCCGAGGACGATGCCGCCGCGCAGAAGGAGCGCGTCAGCGAGAAGATAGCCGCGAAGATAGCCCAGATGCGCCGCGACCTCCTGCTGGAGCTGGGCCGCAGCGACGCCGTCAAGATCTATATGGGCGACGGAGTGCCCAAGGCCCTTACGCTGGACCCTAATTACTTTTTCGCGGCCGAGGCCTCTTTCCGCCCCGGCACTGAGAAGCTGCTTTCCTCCCTTACCGGGCTGCTGTTCACCCTCGGCAAGGCCAACTGCCTGATACTTCCCGAGGGCTCAGCGGAGGGGGATGTCAAGATAAAAGGCATACGCCGGGCACTGGCGATCAATTCCTACTTCGAATCCCGCGGAATATCAAAATCCAGGCTGGAGGTGAACCTGACCGGGAGCGATATCCGCTTTCCTAAGGAGCTTACTAATATAAACGGGGTAATTATTCTGTTTGATTACGACAAGCAGCCGCGGCTTAAGGACCTGGAAGACCTTCAGACCAAGGGGCCCAAGGTGTCGCTCGGGATCTACCCCACCGCCATCTCCATACAGAACAGCGAGGGGGCTATAGTGGAGTTTTCCGCTTTCGAGTCTCCGATCGGCCAGCCCAGCTGGAAATTCCAGGTCTACGAACTGCAGAAAGACGGGACCCGCCTGCTGCTGCAGGAGATCTCGGGGTCCGGGCCGCAATACAGCCAGAGCTTCTGGAACGGCCGTAAAAAATTCTTCGGCGCGCCCTACCCTTCCGGCCGGTATATGTTCACCGTTACCGCCGCGGATATGCAGGGCCGTGAAACCTCCCTGAGCCGTCTGCTGGTCATCCGCCCCAGCGCCGAAGAGGAAAGGACCCTTCAGGCGAGGGCCGCCGCGCAGAAAGCCTCCGAGACCGTCACCAGAGCCGGACTTAAAACCCGCTCTATCGGCCCGAAAGGCGCCGCCGTGGGGGCTGCCGGCAAAACGCTGAAGGGCGCGGCCGGCAAGCTGGGGAAGGGGCTAAAAAAAGGCGTGAAGGCCCGCCCGCTTCCGAAAAAGAAAGCCAAGGCCCAGCCCGTGGACCTCGATACCGGCGCCGCCGCCGAGGCCGCCGCGCCGGCCGAATCCGCGCCCCCCGGCGAGCCGTCCGGGCAGGTCAGCTACAAGATCTATTTCACCGACGCCAACAGTCTGACCACCGGCAGCGAAAAAAGGCTGGCGCAGGTGGCCGAGACCATGGGCTATTACCCCATGGCCAATATCCGGCTTATAGGCTACGCTTATTCCGGGGAGCCGAATGCCGACGCCGTGGCCGAGAACCGCGTCAACCTGGTGGCTGCCCGCCTGGCCGAGAAATACAAAATAGACCAGTCGCGCATGGACCTGCAGTCCAAAGTGACCGAGGCTACCAAGAGCGTGGTGGAGATAAAGATGACGGGAAAAGAGTAAGAAGCTGGCAAGTGTATAACTAATATAATAAAATAACAAAGTTATGGCTAAAACAGAGGGAAACAAGTACCTGGGCATTTATATCTCCCCCAAGGAGATCTGCTTTTCCCAGGTGAAGATAGGCAGGGACTCGAAGCCTGAGCCCGAGCACCTTATCAAGTTCCCGGCCGATTTCACTGTTAAGGAGGGTATGACGCGCCCCCTTTCCCTTAACCACGAGTTCTTCAGCGAAAACGCTTCCTGGCTAAACCCTTTCAAGCAGGCTGTTAAAAAAGTGAGCTGGGACACCACCAACGTCGTGGTCACGCTTTCGCCGCAGTTCGCCATCCTGCGGTATTTCGTCATGCCGGTCATAGAGCGCAGGTTCTGGAACAAGTCCATCCCGCTGGAGTCCAAGAAATACATACCCGTTTCCTTCGAAGAGGTAGTTTACGATTTCAACCCCGTGCCGGCGGAAGGCGGCAAGAAGCTCGGCGTGCTGTTCGGCCTGACGCAGCGCAAGAGCGTGGAGTTCATCTCCGGGACCCTGAAGGCTTGCGGCCTTACGCTGGCGGCCGTGGAGATAACGCCGGTCTCCATGGAACGGCTCTTCGGTTTCCTGGACCAGAAAGAGCACGACTCCAAGGGCTACATCCATTTCAGCGAGAACTCCACCTATATGTTATTCTCGCACGGCGGCTATCCGGTGCTTTACCGCGAGACCGAAAGCGACGCCGGCGGGACGATGAGCGAGCGCAAGCGCCTGGACGTGAAGGGGGTCTTCATGGCCA
>CAMTWW010000104.1:0-22017 GCA_947085555.1 uncultured Elusimicrobia bacterium
CAGTTCCTCATGCCCGATGCAGTCCTGGCGGCCTGCCGGCCCGCGTCGGAAAATTTCAGCGCCGCCATAGACTTGCAGTACGGCCCGAGCGACTTTACCTGCGGTTTCGATTCCAGGGTGATACGCGGCAGGCAGTATCACCGCCTTTCAGGAGAAAAGCTGGCCTTTAACCGCGAGGCACCTGTTCTGAAACAATTCCTTTCGGTCGTTAACCGCGAAAAAACCATGGACATCTGGGGCAGGGACAGGGCCGACAGGTTCCCTAAATTAAAGGAACTGGCCGGGCTTTGCCGCCAGGCCGGCTTTAAGAAGATACGCCTTTGGACTACCGGGCTGGGGCTGGACAGCGAGGCCGCCCTGGACAGGCTGCGGGCCCTGGGCGTGACGGCGCTGGAGCTCCCCATCTACGGGGCTGCTCCCGCCACCCACGACGCCGTAACCGGGCTTCCCGGGGCTTTCCGCCGGCTGCGCTCCGTGATGGCAAGGCTCGCGCGCCGGGGGGATTTTGAGGTGGGCTTCCACAGCGTGGCCCTGAAAGCCAATATCCGCGAGCTGCCGGCTGTCTGCGGCGCCGTTCACGCCTCTGACAAGGCGTGGAAATTCGCCATCTGGAATTATTACCCGGATTACCAGAGCCCCGCCGCTAAAAAAAGCTACATCGCGGCCATCCCCTCTTACGACAGCCTCATTAAGGCTTTCAAGGAAACTCCGGCCTCCGGGCGGGCGGCCCTGGTGCTGTTCCCGCGCTGCGTGGCGGACCGCCTGGCGCTTGTTTTTAAGGGCGCGGACTTTTTCAGGCAGGAGGCCGCGGCCAGGCTGCTGGTGTACCGGGACGGCCTTTTCTATTTTAAAAAAATAGACTCCGCGGGCGAATTCCGCAGGAAAAAAACCGAGCCTTGCCGCGCCTGCGCGCACCGCCGGGCCTGCCCGGGAGTGTTCCCCGATTACCTGGACAAATACGGACATAAAAGTATAGGATAAAAACATGTATCTTCTTGTCGTTACCACCTGGGCCTGCAATCTGCGCTGCACTTACTGCAAAGTCCATTTTGATAATAAGTATATCCCAGAGAATTACCTGCTGAAAGGCGTGGATCTGCTCTGCGGCTCGAAGGACAAGGAACTCAAGCTGGAGTTCTTCGGCGGCGAGCCGCTGCTGCTGCCTTTCGGCCTGATAAAGAAGACCGTGGAATACGGCGAACGGAAAGCCGCGGCGCTGGGCAAGCATATCCGGTTCATAGTGACCACGAACGCCACGCTGCTCGACGAGGAAAAGATCGCCTATTTCAAGGCGCACGACGTCCTGCTGATCATAAGCATCGACGGCGACCGGCGCTCGCACAACAAGAACCGGCCCCGCCCGGGTTGCAAGGACGAAACCTACCCGCTTGTGATCAAGAACCTGCCGCTCGTGTTCGGCAACGGCGTGAACGCCTATTGCTACACGGTGGTGACCCCCGAAACCACGCAGCGGCTGATACAGAGCTTCAACTCGCTGATAGAGCTGGGGTTCCGCAAGGTCTGGATCATGGTCGCGTGCGGTCCGAAATTCACGGACGCCAAATTAAAACTCCTGAAGTCCAAGCTCAGGGAACTTATCCCGGTGGCGATGGACGCCCTTAAAGAGAAGGGCGTAACGATCCTGAATGTGAAGAACTGGCTCTCGCCGATGCCGATGAACACGGAGCTGTCGCTCAACATTGACGGCAGCCTTTATTCGGCCTGCCTGTCCTACCTGGTCTCGGATGAAAAAGTGCGCCGGCGCTACGTGCTGGGACACATCACGGACAGGAACATTAATATTGACGAGTTGAACGCCGGGCGCCTTACCAACGAGCGGGCCATGTCCATCATCTACCGCGAGAACAATATCGCGCAGAATATCGTCAACAACGTGCGCGCCGGGCTGCTGTTCACCGGCTTCGCCGCGGAAATGCGCAAGGAACTGGCCAGGCGCCGCCTGCTTAAAAAATTCAACGCCCTGACCAGCGACATCGAGGGCCGCTGATGCCGGGCGCGGCCGGCTTTCTCCCCGAACTGTTCCGCTTCATGGGCGCCGCGGCCCCGCAGGTCCCCGCCGCCGGCCTCTCCCGGCTGACCGGACTGTTCGCCGGGCGGGTGAAGGGCGAGTGGCTGTTGAAGAATCAAAAACTAGACGTTTCGGTCTCATCCTCCGACCCCGCGGCTTTCCGTTTCAGCGTGAGCGATTTCGGCGAGCGCGGCAAGCTGGCGCCGGCGCTGCGCGAATACGCCGCCGGGTTCGGCAAAAGCTACGACCTCGCCGCCCTGGACAGGTTTCTTGAAGCCGGCGCCCGGTTCGGCCAGAAACACCAGACCACCTTCGGGCTCGTCTGGGGGACGGGGCAGGCCGCTCCCCGGCTTAAAGTCTACTTCGAGGAATTGCCGCCGGCCGGTTCCGTGCCTGAAAAGCGGGCGCTGGTGCGGGAGGGGTTCGGCCTGCGCGGGGCGGCCGTTCCCGGCGTACGCGACCTGCCTGCGCTGGCGGCCGTCTGCCTGGACCTGAACCACGGCGGGGGCCGCGATTTCAAGTTCTACTACTGGCGCGGCTCCCTGGCCGGTATAGCCGCCCCGAAGTGGCAGACCCGCGCGCTCGAAGCTCTGGCTGCTGAAAAGAACTGCTTCTATTACGAGATGCGGGGGCTGGAGTCCAGCAGGAAAAAGATCTATAAAGTTTACGAGGTGGGCGGCATAACGGATTTCTCACCGGGCCTGCGGGAGATCTGCGCTTTCTACGCCGCGGCCGGGCATAAGCCGGTACTGGAGAAGCTGCTGGCCTACGCCAGGCTCGCCCGCGAAGCGGGGATGGCCGTGATCCCGGTGCTTTTCGCCGCGGGGGATTCGGCAGCCGAGGGCGGGCGGACTTACGACTCCTATTTCTGTTTCAAGCCGCGCGCGCCGGCCAGACTTAAGAGATGAGAGCTTTAACCTGAAAACTTCAGCTGAAGTTTTCAGGCTAACGGAGAAAAAAAATGAACAACGCAGAACTGATACGTAAAGCAGCAAATAAATACAAGAAAGATATAGTCGCTTTCGCCCGCAATATCATACGCACCCCCAGCTTTTCCTGCCAGGAAGGCAAACTGGTGGCCCTCATCAAGAAAGAGATGCTCAAGGTCGGCTTCGATAGGGTGAAGATTGACCGCATCGGCAATGTGATCGGCTTCATCGGCCGCGGCAAAAAGAAGATCATGCTGGACGCCCACATAGACACCGTCGGGATAGGCGACCCCAAGGCCTGGAAGCTAGACCCTTTCGCTGGGATCTACAAGAACGACACCATCTACGGCCGCGGCGCCACCGACCAGAAACTCTCCATGGCCTCCATGGTCTACGCCGGGAAAATAATAAAGGACCTGAAGCTGGAAGGCGACTACACCCTGATCGTCGTCGGTTCCGTGATGGAGGAGGACTGCGACGGCCTGCCGCTGCTGCACCTCATCAATAAGGAAAAGATCCGCCCCGACTTCGTGGTGATAACCGAGCCCACCGACCTGAAGGTTTACCGCGGCCACCGCGGCCGGATGGAGATGAAAGTGGTCACCAAGGGCCGCTCCTGCCACGCTTCGGCCCCCGAGCGCGGCGATAACGCCGTGGTGAAGATGTCGGATATCGTAAAGGACATCACCGCCCTAAACAAGAAGCTGAAAACGGACAAGTTCATAGGCAAAGGCACCGTGGCCGTAACCTGCATAGAGTGCAAGACCCCTTCCCTGAACGCCGTGCCCGACGAATGCACCATCTACCTGGACCGCCGCCTGACCATAGGCGAGACGCTGAAATCCTCCGTCGCGGAGATACAGCGCCTGCCCTCCGTTAGAAAATACGGCGGTAAGGTAGAAGTGCTGCAGTACGATGCTGTGGCCTGGACCGGCGCGAAAGTCAGCCAGGAAAAGTATTTCCCCACCTGGGTGCTGTCAGCCGAACATAAGCTGGTGAAAGCCGGGGTGGAAGCGGGCAAGGTAGCGCTGGGCAAGACCCCCGTGGTGGACAGATGGGTATTCTCCACCAACGGCGTGGCCACGGCCGGCCGCCTGAATATCCCGACCATCGGCTTCGGCCCCGGCAACGAGGTCTATGCGCATACGGTCAACGAGTTCATGCCGGCCGGGGACCTGGTCAAAGCGGCGGCTTTCTACGCCGCCATCCCGCAGTACCTTTAGGCGGCAGCGGAGCCGCGGCCGGGGACAGGCACAGCAGGGAAATGATCATACGCGCCATAGCTGGAATTTAGTTTCCTAAAAGATGGGGGCCGAGGAAGGCCATCATCTGGCGGCGCCACTCCTGCCGCAGCCCCGCGTCGGCACGATCGAGGTCGCTCAGCTCGTCGGTGTCGGGCGCCGTGGTGCGCCGCGCGGGGCGGCCAACTGAGGCGATTTCCAGATATTTACCGGTTATCGAAGGATGGGCGCGCCCTGGATAGCCCTGGGGGGCGGACATCGAAAGATCCTCACCCGCGACCAGGCAGGCGGTAGCCAGCTGCCCGGGATTTCCTTCGGATGGTTCAATGAAAACGACGGCGTTTTCAAAAAGCCCGTCCAGCGCGCTTTCAAGGCGGCTCAGCCCGGAGGAGCCGCCCGGGCTCAAGGTAAGGGTGTTTATGACCAGGCGGCCCCCGGGATTCAGACGGGCCTTCATTGCGGACAGGCCCTCGTGCGTCATTAGGTACCAGGGGGCGTTCTCGCCAGCATAAGCGTCCAGGAATACCAGGTCATAGCCCGGTCCTTTCCGGTTCAAAAAAGCACGCGCGTCCGCGTCGTGCACAAGCACGGAGCCAGGCAATCCGAAAAATTCACGCGCGGCCCGGGTAATGCCGGGCTCGATCTCGACCGCCTCCACCTGCATGCCGCGCGCCTGCAGCTGTTTGGACATCAACCCGGTGCCCAGCCCCAGCACCAGCGCTTTTTTGGCTTTCGGGTGGTAACGCCAGCTCAGATACGCCATGTATTCCGAAAAAGGAAACCCCGTCAGGCCGGTGCCGGGGTCCATGCCGCCCTGTATTATCCCGTCGAGCAGCAGGATTACGCTTTCCCTGTTAAGGTCCAGCACCTGTATCAGGCCTATCGCGCTGGGCTGGGAGTGAAGTATCTGGAAAGAACGCTTCCCGAAACTGAATTTATCAGGCTGGCCCGGCACCGAGGCGAACAGGAGGCAAAGCAGCAGAGGAACAGCCGCTGCGATGCCCCTGGCGCGCGCGGAACCGCGGGTCCACAGGAAGCCTAAGACCCCCAGCAGCACCCCGGAGCCGGCCAGGATGAAGCGCAGCGGGCAATGCGGCACTAGGACAAGGGCGGTCAGCCAGCCGCCGGCCAGGCCTCCCAAAGTATTGGTAAAAAAAATGGCGCCAGCCGCTTCCCCACCGGCTTCGCCTTTTTGAAAACGCTGGATAAGCAGCGGGCTTACCGCGCCCAGCGCCAGCAAAGGAGGCCCGTAAAGAAAAGCCCCAGCCAGGAAACTGCCGAGGCCGACGCCGGGCAGAACGGCGGCGGCGCCCAAAACCTCTACCCGCCAGAACGGGAAGAGCGCCAGCCAGGCGCCGCCTCCGCAGAAAACCCCGGGCAGGGCATAAGCGGAGGCCTTACGGGCAAGGCGGCCGCCGAGGGCGTACCCTAGGGCCAGGAACAGCAGCGTGGCCGTTATTTGCGCCGTCCAGACATAAAGCGAGGTTCCGTAATAGGGGGCCAGCGCCCGCGCTCCGGCGATCTCGACAACGAGCACGGTCATCCCTTCCAGGAAGGCGGTAATAAGTATATAGTATCTCATGATTGTTTATGCTCAGGAATTTCAAAGTACATTGTATCAAAATCGGCCTATTAAAAATTACGCGAGCTTTTGGGAGGTCGTCCGGCAGAGCAGCTTTACTCCCCCCGGCTTTTTTGTAAAATAATATCAGTTCGCTTTAGGATCAAAAACATCTGGAGATAAAAATGCCTATCAATATCGCGAAGTCTCTAACTGAACTGGAGAAGCTGGGAGCCGGCCTTTACGGCCAGGATTTCCTGCTGACCTGGGAAAAATCCGACGCGGAACTGAAAGCCGTATTCCTCATAGCCGAGCTGCTGAAGGAACTGCACACAAAGAACATCCCGCTCGGCATGTTCAAGACCGGCCTAGCCGTCTCTAATTTCCGGGATAATTCCACCAGAACCAGGTTTTCCTTCGCTTCCGCCTGCAACCTTCTTGGGCTGGCCGTGCAGGACCTCGACGAGGGCAAGTCGCAGATAGCCCACGGCGAGACCGTGCGCGAGACAGCCAATATGATCTCCTTCCTGACCGAAGCGGTCGGCATAAGGGACGACATGTTCATCGGCAAGGGCCATACCTATATGAAAGAAGTGGCTGAAGCTCTGGACGACGGCTACAAGAACGGGGTGCTGAACCAGCGCCCGGCCGTGGTCAACCTTCAGTGCGACCTGGACCACCCCACGCAGTCCATGTCGGACATGCTTTTCATAAAGAACCATTTCGGCAGCTTCGATAAACTCAAGGGCAAAAAGATCGCCATGACCTGGGCCTACTCGCCCAGCTACGGCAAGCCGCTTTCCGTACCGCAGGGCGTCATAGCCCTGATGACCCGCTACGGCATGAACGTGGAGCTGGCCCACCCCGAAGGGTACGACTTGCTGCCCGAGACCATAAAGGTGGCTGGCGAGAACGCCGTAAAATCCGGCGGTTTCTTCAAAGTCTCAACCAGCATGGAGAGCGCTTTCAAGGACGCCGATATCGTCTACCCCAAGAGCTGGGCCCCCTATAAAGTGATGGAGCGCCGCACGCAGCTGCTTGAAAAGAACGATCACCCCGGCCTTAGGGACCTGGAGAAAGAATGCCTGGCGCAGAACGCCAAACATACGGATTGGGAATGCGACGCCAGGAAGATGACGCTCACGAAGGGCGGTGAGGGCCTGTACCTGCATTGCCTGCCCGCCGATATCACCGACGTCTCCTGCAAGCAGGGCGAGGTCTCCGCGAAGGTGTTTGAGAAGTACCGGATCGGCACCTACAAGGAAGCCGGCTACAAGCCTTTCATCATAGCGGCGATGATAGCCGCCTGCACAAAAAAACATCCCGCGAAAGTTATCGGGGAGCTGTATAAGGCCGGGCAGAAACGGGTCCTGTAGGTCTTGAAAAGTCCTGAAAAGCAAAAACCGGGCACATATAAGCCGTTTTTTTGCGGTCAGAGATCAAATGCCGGCCCGGCCGCGGCGCATGTTTTTGAATATATTCCTTAGGAACTGGAGCTGCACTAATGAAACATATCCGGATCTTCGCCTTCGGCGGCAACGAAGTTTCCCCGGTGGGCCTTAAAGACAAGGACGGCAAGGCCATCAACCCCGACATAGCCATGCAGTGGCAGCGCACCGCCGAGACCGGCAAGCTGGTGGCCGATATTTTCGAGAAGCATCCCGAGGACCGCTACGTGATGACGCACGGCAATGGCCCGCAGGTGGGCAATGTGCTGCAGCGCGCCGAGATGTGCCGCCCGGCTCTGCCGCCCCTGCCGCTGGACGTCTGCGTGGCCGACACCCAGGGCGCGATGTCTTTCATGCTGGCCCAGCTCAATAATGAGCTGAACATCCGCGGCATAGACAATATCGTGGCCGGTATAGTCACCCAGGTGGTGGTGAACAAGGACGACCCGGATTTCAAGAACCCCTCCAAATACATCGGACAGTCTTATTCCCCGGAGGAGGCCAGGCAGCGCATTGCCGAAGGCTGGACCATGAAGCTCTACAAGAAGGACGCCGCCGGCAAGGAGCTCTGGCGCCGCGTGGTGCCCTCCCCGGTGCCGGTGGATATAGTCGAGATAGACGCCATAGAGGCCCTGCTCGATAAGGGCATAGTCCCGATTACCGTGGGCGGCGGCGGCATACCCGTGCGCGAGGTGACGCCCGAGGTCAGGGACGGCAAAGAGATCTATACCACCAACTACGGCGTGAAGTTCACCAAGCCGCACAAGGGCGAAAAACCCCTCAGGATGTATACCGGCGTGGAGGCCGTGATAGACAAGGACCTGGCCAGCGCCCTGCTGGGCAATATGCTGCTGAAGCGCGCCAAGGCCCGCGGCGAAGAGGTGGAGGTCAGCCTGACCATCTTCACCGGCGAGGACGGCGCCAAGCTGAATTACCAGAAGCCGGACGAGAAGAGCCTGCGGGTGCTAAAGGTTTCCGAGCTGGAGGCCATCTACAACCAGGTGCCCCCGCCTTTCCCAGCGGGGTCCATGGGCCCCAAGATAAAGGCCGTTATAGAATTCGTAAAAGGCGGCGGAAGCGTGGCCTATATCTCCAAGACCGAGCTGTTCGAGGAAACGCTAGCCGGAAAAGCCGGGACTACCGTGCTGCCTTAAGAATAGGGGACGCTGATTCCTAATTCCTAATTCATGGCAATAACCATGTGTTGAGAATCAGGAAGCGATGCTGCCCCAAATTAAAATTAGGAATTAGGAATCAGCGTCCCCTATGAAGAAAATCAAGACTTTACAGTGCATTCGCTGCGGGAAAGACCATAAACTTATAGAAGTCAAGTACAACTGCAGCGCCTGCGGCGGCAATCTGCAGGTGCTTTATGATTATAACCTTATAAAGAAGCGCCTTAACTACGAGGTGCTCAAGGATAACCCCGAGCGCAGCATCTGGCGCTACCTGGACATCCTGCCCATCTCCAGCCTGAAGAACGTGCCGCCGGTGCAGGTGGGCTGGACCCCGCTCTACAGGGCGGAGAAACTGGGGGCCGAATGCGGCGTACCCAACCTTTATATAAAAGACGACGGGCGCAATCCCAGCGCCTCTTTCAAGGACAGGGCCACTGCCGTAGTCATCGCCCGCGCCCTGGAGCTGAAAGAAAAGGTCATAACCGCCGCTTCCACCGGCAATGCGGCGGCTTCCCTGGCCTGTCTCACAGGCAGCCTGGTCATGAAGACCGTCATCTTCGTGCCCGAGACCGCCCCCGCCCCTAAAGTGGCCCAGTTGCTGGTCTTCGGCGCCACCGTCATTATGGTGAAAGGCACTTATGACGACGCTTTCGACCTTTGCCTGGAGGCCTCGGCCGAATACGGCTGGTATAACCGCAGCACCGGCATCAATCCCTTCACCCGCGAAGGCAAGAAGACCTGCTCTTTCGAGATCTGCGAGCAGCTGAATTGGGAGACGCCGGACAAGGTTTTCGTCCCCGTGGGCGACGGCAACATCATAAGCGGCATCTGGAAGGGCTTCGTGGAGTTCCACCGCCTGGGCATCATCGAGCGCCTGCCGCAGCTGGTGGCGGTGCAGGCCGAGGGTTCCGATTCCGTAAAGCGCGCCTTCGAGTCCGGTACTGATGTGCAGCCCGTTTCCGGGGTCACTATAGCGGACAGTATCTCCGTGAGCCTGCCGCGCGACGGCCTGGCCGCAGTCATGGCCATAAAAGATTCCGGCGGCTTCGCCGTAAGCGTGACCGACGCGGAGATCCTGGACGCCATCCCGCGTATAGCGCGCGGCTCCAACGTTTTCGCGGAGCCGGCCGCCGCCGCTACCTACGCCGGCCTCCTCAAGGCCGTCAGGGAGGGCCGCGTGAGGGAGAACGAATCGGTGGTGCTGCTGATAACCGGCAATGGTCTGAAAGACATAGCCAGCGCCATGAAGTCGGTGGGCAAACCTTATATTATAAATCCCGAGATAGGCGAGCTTAAGAAACTGGTGGCGGACAATAAGCTGGGTTAGGAAAGGCTAAAGGGCGGAAAAATCTCTTTTGTTTTCTGCGCTTTTCCTTTAGCCTTCAGCCTTCAGCCTTTCTTAACTCGGTATGGCTATAGTGAAGGCCGAGCCCTTCTGCAACTGCGACTTCGCGAAGACGCGCCCGCCGTGCACTTCGGCTATTTTCTTCACCAGCGCCAGGCCCAGGCCCCAGCCTTCCACCTGGCCGGTGAAGGAGGCTTCCACCTGGTAGAACCTGTGGAAAATATTCTCCAGCTCTTCCCCGGGGATGCCGGGGCCGTTATCGCCCACGGAAATGAGCGCGCAACCGTCCCGCGACTGGGTTGAAAGAATGACCAGTTTGTCCTTGCCCTGGTTGAACTTTACGGCGTTGTCTATCAGGTTCTTAACCGCCGCCGCGAGAACTTTGCGGTCCGCCTTTACTTTCACCCGTTCGGGCGCCGCCGTTTTTATGGCAAGGCCGGGCGTATCCTTGTACTTCCCCCTGGCGTATTCCGCTATTTCCTCCAGGAAGTCGGCGGCGTCGAACTCCATCTTTTCGAGCGAAGGGGCGTCAAGGCTGTCCATAGTGACGAAATCCAGCAGGCTTTCCACCAGGCCTGTCAGTTTCTGGCCCTGGCCGAAGATAGTGGCCGAAGATTTCTGCACCATGTCGGGCAGCCCCTTGGACTGCGACTCGTCGCGCAGGATCTGCGCGTAGCCGTTGATGCAGGCCAGCGGGGTCTTGAACTTGTGCGAGATCAGGGACAGGAAGCTGCGGGCCATCCTCTCCTCCAGGCGCTGGGCTGTGACGTCGGCCAGGATCCAGAGCCATCCTTCCGCTATCTCGTTGCCGTCCCTGTCTTCCTTGAAAAGTTTTATGGCGGAACAGTCGAGGTAGAACCTTTTGGGCTTTTCCCGGTAGAGTTCCAGCCTGGCGGCCGGCTCCTCCCCGGCCAGTACGGTTTCCAGGGCGGGCTTCGCCTCGAAATTCCTGAAGGCGTCCCTGATGGTTTCGAATTTATATTTTTCGTGCTCCAGGTAGGCCTTGGCCGAGCTGTTGATTATGATTATCCCGCCGCCGACGTCGGTGAGGATGGCTCCCTCTTTGATGCGTTTGAAAACTATCTCCATCTTGCGCTTCTCTTCCTTGACGGTGGAGAAGAGGCGCGAATTCTCTATGGCGATGGCGGCCTGGCTGGAGAAGGCCTCAAAATTATTCTTGTCCGTCTCGGTGAAGTCGCCCTCGATGCGGTTTATGGCCTGCACCACGCCGATCACTTTGCCCTTGATTATCATGGGGCAGGTGAGAAGCGACTTCGTGGTGAAGCCGCTCTTGGAGTCGGCCTTCTTGGAGTGGCGGGGGTCCGAGGCCGTGTCGTTGATTATTATCGACTGGCCTTCTTTTGCGCAGGTTCCGGCTATGCCCTCGCCCAGCTTGAAGCGCAGCTTCTGCACGTCCTCCGGCAGGCCGAGCGCGACGTCGAAATAAAGCTCCTGGGCTTTTTCGTCCAGCAGATAAAGCGAGGCGCGCTCCGCCCCTACCACGCGCGAAGCCAGGCGCATGATGGTGGTGAGCAGCTCGGAGATATCAAGTTTTGAGGAAAGCAGCCGGGAGACCATCACCAGCATTTCCAGGCTTTCCTGCGACTGAGTTACCATTTATTCCCGTCCTAAAAAAATATCTGCAAAAGTATGCGGTAGTAATCCTTCCAGGCCGAATGTTCCTGCTTATAGGCGTTATACGCGAAGTCCAGGGAGCTCTTTTCGTTGAGGCCCAGCTTAATGCCCGCTATGACAGAATTCGCCCTGTCCGCCTGCCTGAAGGATATTTTACTATATCCCGCGTAAAGATGACTGTCATATTCCGGCTTCATGCTGCGGGCCAGCTGCGCCGTCAGCGCCCATTCCGGGATGGCCGTCAGCTGGCGGAGGACGCCCAGGTAGGCCAGTTCCGACTGGTCCAGCACCGGGCGCTGTACCGTGGAATTGGAGATCCCGGCGGGCTTGGTAAAGCCGGCCGCGGAGGCCTGGAAAAAGAACTGCCCGAAGAAGGACTTCTCCGCCTGCACTTCGAAGGCCGATTGTGAAAAGGTTTTCCTCTCTCGAGCCCCGGCCTTGTTCGTAAAGGCCTTCTGCCTGGCCCAGGCCCCCGAGACAGCGAGGTGCGTATAGCCCTCGTCCCTGGTCTCGCCCAGGGAGGTCAGCAGGTAGAGCTTCCCGCCGGAGGCGCCGGAGCGGGTGTTGGGCGAGACGGGGTAAAGAAAAGGCTTCAACGAAATAAAATAGGAGGGGCCGGAGTACATCAGCGGCAGGCGGAAGGAATAGACCCTGTCGCCGTAGCCGGCGCTGTCCTTGTAAAAAGAGACGTTCAGCCCGGAGGTGAAGACCGGCGAGTGTTTTCTGAACACTGAGAGCGAGTTTTTTTTGAGGCCGTTGGAGCCAGCGATATAATCGTTCTCGGCCCACCAGGCGGCGGGGGCCGGCGGCGCGGTAAGCGCGGCTATAGCCGCGGCAAGGAGCAGGCGCTTCATGGTGTATATTATATATTAAAATTCCCGTATTGATTGCGCTATGCGAAAATAAAAACCGGAAAAGGAGACAGTCTCCTTAAATTCCGGCTTTTTAACCTGTCCGCGTCTTCTACTTGTCCAGGAACAGGAAGAAGTACTGCAGGAAGTCGTAAAGGTCGCAGTTGACCAGGTTCACGTCCACGGGGGAGCGGTTCATCCAGCCGCCTATATGGCCGTTGACCTTGTTATAGGTGAGCTCTACGGGGGCGCGGTTCGCGTAGCCCGTCACGTTCACTATGGTCTGGCCGGCATAGCCTTCGCCCATGTTGAATTCCAGCTTTACCGGGGAGTTGCTGGCATAGCCCTGAAGCAGGCCGGCTTTCCAGTTCACGGTGTATTTCACGGGGCTGTGGTTGGCGCCGCCGTAGACGGTGACTTCCTCGGTGCTCCAGTCGAATTTAAGGCTGACGGGGGAAAGGTTAGCGCCGCCGGTTATGGTCTTCTCTTCGTGGTTTATCCTCAAGTCCACGGGGGAGCGGTTCATCCCGCCGGTTATGGTCCAGTCCAGTTTATTGATCTTAACGTCCACGGGGCTATGGTTCATGCCGCCCTTTATGGTTCCCATCTTCACGGCGAAAGACGACTTGGCCGTCTGGGCGCCATGGGCCTTTGGTACGGCGCCGGCAACAGCTTCGGGGACTTCCACCGAGGGAAAGGAGAGCCCGGCATTGCCGAGGACCTGGCTTTCCAGGGCCGATGCCGGGAATATTCCGAAAACCGAAATTGCAGCCGCGACCGCATAGGATAATTTCTTCATTCAGTGTTACCTCCCGCTTTGGATACTTATATTATGCCGGAAAAGCGGGGTTCGCGCATAAGGCCTACGGCCCAGCCGGGAGCCGCTTTTAGACCCACGGGGTCTGGGCCCTTTGGCCTCCTTACCCGTTTTCAGGGTGGACGGGGCGCGGGGGCTCTTAATTTGTTAGAATTTCCGTGCAATACCCCGATTTGAGTGGCGGCAGGGAAACCATCTATGGAGCAAATCCTTATATTGGACTTCGGCAGCCAGTACACCCAGCTTATCGCCCGCAGGCTCCGCAGCCTGCGGGTTTATTGCGAAATACTGCCGTACAGCGCCACGGTGGAGGACATGCTTTCCAGATCGCCGCGGGGGATAATACTTTCCGGCGGGCCTTCCAGCGTTTACGACAAGGCCGCGCCCAGGCCGGACCCCGCGGTGTTCAGCCTGGGCATACCCGTGCTCGGCGTCTGCTACGGCATGCAGCTCATGGCCCGCGAATACGGCGGGGAAGTCGGTAAAGCCCTCCGGCGCGAATACGGGCTCGGCAGGATAAAGATACACAAGGGCTCGAAGCTGCTCGCGGGCCTGCCGGCCTCGCTGGACGTCTGGATGAGCCACGGCGACTCCGTTAAAAAAGTCCCGGCCGGCTTCAGGGTCACGGCCGCCGCCTCCGGCGAAGGCATCTCGGCGATGGAGAATCCCGCGCTGAACCTCTACGCGCTCCAGTTCCACCCCGAAGTGCACCACAGCGAGCGCGGCGGGAAGATGCTGGAGAACTTCGCGCGCGGCATCTGCGGCTATAAAGAGCGCTGGACCCCCGCCTCCTTCCTTGCAGAAAGCATCGCCGGAATAAAGCGGCAGGCCGGCGGCGCAGCCGTCATCTGCGGCCTCTCGGGCGGCGTGGATTCCTCGGTGGCCGCCGTGCTGGCCCACAGGGCCATAGGCGACAAGCTCCGCTGCATCTTCGTCGACACCGGGCTCCTGCGCCACGGCGACCGCGAGCGGATGAAAGAAGTTTTTCACGACAAGTTCGGCTACAGCGTGCGGATCGTGGACGCCTCAAAACTTTTCCTCGGCCGGCTGAAGGGCGTGACTTCGCCGGAGAGGAAAAGGAAAATAATAGGGCACACATTTATCGAGGTCTTCGACAAAGAGGCGAAAAAAGTGAAAGACGCCGCCTTCCTGCTGCAGGGCACCCTTTATCCCGACGTGATAGAATCGGTCTCGGTGAAAGGGCCTTCCGCAGTGATAAAGAGCCATCACAATGTCGGCGGCCTGCCCGTGAAGATGAAGCTGGGGCTTATCGAGCCGCTGCGCTTTTTCTTCAAGGACGAGGTCCGCGAGCTTGGCCGCGGCATGAAGATCCCGGAGCCGGTGCTGATGCAGCACCCTTTCCCCGGCCCCGGCCTGGCCATCAGGGTGCTGGGCGCAGTCACCCCGGGCAGGCTGAAGGTCCTGCGCGAGGCCGACCGCCTGCTGCGCGAAGAGATACAGGCAGCCGGCTGGTATTCTAAAATATGGCAGGCCTTCTGCGTGCTGCTGCCGGTGCGGTCCGTAGGCGTGATGGGCGACGAGCGCTCCTATGAATACACAATAGCCGTCCGCTGCGTCAGCTCCGTGGACGGCATGACGGCGGACTGGTCCAGACTGTCCCACGACCTGCTCCAGAAGATCTCCGGGAGGATAGTGAGCGAGGTGCGCGGGATCAACCGCGTGGTTTACGACATCACCTCCAAACCCCCGGCCACCATCGAGTGGGAGTAAAAAAAAGAGGTTAACAATGCTCCAGGATAATGTTCCCTTAGCCCTTACCTTCGACGACGTGCTCCTGCTGCCCGCGAAGTCCTCGGTACTGCCGGGGCAGACGGCCATACATACGCGGCTGACCGCTAAAATAGCGCTTAATATACCGCTCATCTCCGCCGCCATGGATACCGTCACGGAATCCGCCCTGGCGATAGCGATGGCGCGCGAAGGCGGCCTCGGGATAATACACCGCGCGCTGACCCCGCACCAGCAGGCGCTGGAAGTGGCCAAGGTCAAAAAGCACGAGAGCGGCGTGATAACGAACCCCGTCACCATTTCCCCGGAAGAGACCCTGGGCGACGCGCTCGCCCTGATGCGCAAGCACGGGATCTCCGGCCTCGTCGTGGTTTTGCAGGGAAAGCTGGCCGGCATACTGACGAACAGGGACCTGCGGTTCGCGAAGGACCTGGGCAGGAAAGTCTCCTCGGCGATGACGAAAAAGCTGGTGGTCGCCCCGGCAGGAATCTCGCTGGACAAGGCCGAGAGGCTGCTCTACGAGCACCGCATAGAGAAGCTGCCGCTCGTAGACAAGAATTATCGCCTCAAGGGCCTCATAACCACCAGGGATATGATGAACACCAAGGATTATCCTGCGGCCTGCAAGGACAAGGCCGGGCGGCTCCGGGTGGGCGCGGCGATAGGCGCCGGCGAAGCCGCCGTGGAACGCGCCGGGGAACTGATAGCGGCGGGCGCCGACGTGATAGCTTTGGATACCGCTCACGGCCATTCAGAATCCGTATTGCGGACCCTTAAAGCGGTGAAGCGCAAATTCAATATAGAAGTTATAGCCGGCAATGTGGCGACTTATGAAGGAGCGCGGGACCTGATAAAGGCCGGCGCCGACGCGATAAAGGTCGGCATCGGCCCGGGCTCTATCTGCACCACGCGGATAATCTCCGGCGTAGGCGTGCCGCAGCTGACCGCCATAAGGGACTGCCGCCGGGCCGCCGCCGGGCGCGGCATACCCGTCATAGCCGACGGCGGGATAAAATTTTCCGGCGATATAACCAAGGCCATAGCCGCCGGCGCGGACTGCGTGATGCTCGGCACCCTCCTGGCCGGGACGCAGGAGGCGCCGGGCGATATTATCCTTTACCACGGGCGCAGCTATAAGGCTTACCGCGGGATGGGCTCGGTCGGGGCCATGGAAGCCGGTTCGAAGGACCGCTACGGCCAGGCCGGGGTGGAAAAAGAGAAACTTGTGCCCGAGGGCATAGAGGGGCAGGTGCAGTATAAAGGCCCCGTGTCTGAGATAGTTCACCAGCTTACCGGCGGCCTGCGCTCCGGCCTGGGCTACTGCGGCTGCAAGGACCTGGCCCAGCTCAGGAAGAAAGCGCGCTTCGTGCAGATCTCCAGCGCCGGCCTGAAGGAAAGCCACGTCCACGACGTGAAAGTCACCAAGGAAACCCCGAACTACGCCCTGAACGATTAGAGAAAAAGGTGACACACAACTTAATTCAAGTCAGGAGTTTTCACGGGAATTAAGTTGTGTGTCACCTTTTTGGGCATGGGAGAAAAATATGCCGCAGCCGGAGGCGCCGCTGAGGGCGCTGTATAAAAAAACTTTCGGGCTCGAGCCCGGGTCCTTCGAACCGCTGGAGGCCGACGGTTCCGCGCGGCAGCTTTTCCGCCTGAAGGACGGGGCCCGCTCGGTGATAGGCGCTTTTGGCCCGGACAAGCTGGAGAACCGGGCCTTTCTGGAATTTTCCCGCCATTTCCGCGCCGAGAAACTGCCTGTGCCCGAAATTTACGCGGCCGACGAGTCCCAGGGCGTTTACCTTGAGGAAGACCTCGGCAGCACCACGCTTTTCGAATACCTGGGCGCCGAGCGCAAGGGGTCCGAGGTCCCCGCGCAGGTCATGGCGGCGTACAAGAAGGCGCTGGAATTCCTGCCCCGCTTCCAAGCCCAGGCCGGCCGCGGCCTGAACCTGAAGTTCTGCTATCCGCGCGCCGGCTTCGACCGCCAGTCCATAATGTGGGACCTGAATTATTTCAAATACTATTTTTTAAAACTGGCCAAGATCCCGTTCAATGAACAGAAACTGGAGGACGATTTCGTCCGCTTCACCGCTTTCCTGCTGGAGGCGCCGGCGGAGAGTTTTCTTTACCGGGATTTCCAGTCCCGGAATATCATGCTGCGCGGCGGAGAGCCGTGGTTCATAGATTACCAGGGCGGCCGTAAAGGCGCGCCGCATTACGATCTGGCTTCCCTGCTTTATGACGCCAAGGCGGACCTGCCGCCGGAGATGCGCTCGGAGTTGCGCGGGCATTATCTGGCCGCTACGGGCCTGGATAAGAAAGCCTTCATGCGGCATTACCACGCTTTCGTCTATATCCGCATCATGCAGGCCATGGGCGCCTACGGCCTCCGGGGCTTTTACGAGGGGAAGACCCATTTCCTCAACAGCGTGCCTTATGCCGTCAAGAACATAGAATGGCTGCTCAGGAACGCGGAGCTGGAAGTTAAAGTGCCGGAGCTCACGCAGTGCTTCAAGCGGATAACCGCCTCCTCCTGCCTGCGCCAGTTCGGCAAAACAAAGCTAGGCCTTACCGTGCGCATCACCAGCTTTTCCTTCAAGAACGGCCTGCCGCTGGACGAAAAGGGGCACGGCGGGGGCTTCGTCTTCGACTGCCGCGCGCTCCCGAACCCGGGCCGCTGCGAGCAGTACGCCCGGCTCACCGGCAGGGACAAAGCGGTGATGGAATTCCTGCAGAAAGAGCCGGAAATGGCGAAGTTCCTTGAAAACGTTTTTGCCATAACGGAGATGAGCGTGGAGAATTATCTCTCGCGTAATTTCACCTCGCTGATGGTGAACTTCGGCTGCACCGGCGGGCGGCACCGTTCCGTTTACTGCGCCGAGGCCCTGGCCGGCCGGATAAAGAGGAAATACGGCGTGCGCGTCGAACTGAGCCACAGGGAATTTCCCGGGCCCGCCAAATGAAGGCCATGATCTTCGCCGCCGGGCTGGGGACGCGCCTGCGCCCGCTCACCGATAACCTGCCCAAGGCCCTTGCGGATATCAACGGCGCGCCGATGCTGGAGCTGGTGCTGCGCCGCCTGGCCGCTGCCGGCGTAAAAGAATTCATAGTGAACACCCATCACTTCCATGAAAAGATAGAAGCCTTCGTGTTGAAAGTCGATCCCGGGCTTAAGGTCTCTCTTTCCCGCGAGGAGGCTTTCCCGCTTGAGACCGGGGGCGGCCTGAAAAAAGCCGCCGCTTTCTTCGGCGACGGGAAACCCTTCTTCGCCTATAACTCCGACGTTTACTCCGAAATGGACCTGAAGGGG
This sequence comes from uncultured Elusimicrobia bacterium, assembly GCA_947085555.1. GTDB lineage: Bacteria > Elusimicrobiota > Elusimicrobia > Elusimicrobiales > UBA9959 > UBA9959. The sequence continues at coordinate 18,097 of CAMTWW010000104.1, forward strand.
CTGTACGCGGCGCATAAGAGCTCCGACGCGCTGGCCACCCTCGCCGTCCGCGACAGGAGCTCGACCAGGAAACTGCTCTTCGACGACGGGATGAATCTGAAAGGGAGGAAAGGGGAAACGGAAGCCGCGGGCCTGAAGCCGTTCTCCTTCAGCGGCATACAGGTGATCTCTCCGGAAATTTTTCCTAAAATGACCGAGGAAGGGGTGTTCTCCATCACCGGCGTCTATCTGCGGCTGGCCGCTGCCGGGGAAAAGATAAAAGGTTTCGAGGACAAATCCCCTTTCTGGTGCGACATAGGCGACCTGGAGCGCCTCAAGGCCGTGCGCCTGCGCGCCGCCGGGTAAATTATTTGGTTAGGGCGCGGACCGGAGCTTTTCCAGCCTGTCCAGGTTCTGCCTGGCGCTTTCCAGGCCGGGGGAAAGCCGCAGGGCGCGGCGGAACAGCTCGCCGGCGGCGGGGTAATTCCCCTGCCGGGCCAGCAATACCCCGTAATCGTTGAGCGCTTCGAGGTTGGCCGGATCGTCCTTGAGTATTTTCCCGTATAGCTCCCCGGCCTCGGCAAGTCCGCCGGCGGCTGACTGGGCGCGCGCGAGAACGAGCAGCGCCGGGGCATAGCCGGGGTTGCTCCCGGCCAGTTCCTTTAGCGCGGCAGCCGCTTCCTTGTTCCTGCCGGCCCCGGCCAGAACGCTGTACCGGTTGAAAAGAGTCTCCGGGTCCCCCGGTTTTAAGGCGAGCGCAGCCCCCAGCGCCGCCAGCGCGCCGGCGACCTCGCCGGCCCTCCAGCGGGCCAGCCCCAGGCCGTTGAGGTAGATAGGATTTTCCGGTTCCTCGCCGACTATCCTCTCCAGCAGCGCCCGGCTTTTCAGCGCCCTGCCTGCCAGATAGTATTCCCTCGCCAGGTTGTAGAGCATCGGTTTAGAAGAAGAGCGGAGCGCGGCATGCTCGTAAATTTTCAGGTCGGTATTGCGCTCCGATACATTGAAAACGGAGGCCAGGACCAGGACCGCCGCGGCCAGCGGCAGAAGCGGCCTGAGGCCCGCGCGCGCGGCGAGCCTGTCGGCCGCCCACAGGAAAAGCCCGGCATTGGCCAGGTAAACCCAATGATCGAGCATCAGGTCGTTGGTTGCCAGCAGCGGCAGCTTGGGCGCCAGGTTCAGCAGGTACCAGGCCGCGCAGAAGATCAGAACGCGGCTGCCTTTCCAGGCGGTAAGGCAAGCCGACACGGCCAGCGCCGGCAGGGCGGTATAGTTAAGCAGGGCGTATTCCGGCTGCATGCGGTGGGAATGCATACCGAAGGGCAGGGCGGCCTCTTTAAGGTAGACAAGAACGGTCTGCGGAACCTTCAGGAACAGCCCCGAAAGCACGGGCAGCAGGCCTTTTGACAGCGCGCCCATCCCCAGGGCTTCATGCCTGAGGAAAAGATAGACCGGGATAAAAGCGAAGAAGGGGAGCAGTTTCAAATAATATTTTTTATCAAGTTTTAAATACCAGAGGCAGAGCGCGGCCAGCGCCGGCATTATTATCCCGTTCTCCTTGAAGCCCGCGGCGGCCAGGAAAAAAAAGAAGGAAAGCCCTGTTTTGTTTTTAAGGAAGAGCAGCAGCGCCGCCAGCATACAGGCGCTTGAGGCCAGTTCGGCCCGACCGGCGATGATCAGCATCTGCTCGACCACCGCTGGATGGGCGGCCAGCAGCGCCGAGGCCCAGAAAGCCGCGGGGCGGCTGAAACCAAGCGCCAGGGCCAGGTAGAAGAACAAGATAGCCGTCCCGGCCAGGAAAGCGAAGTTGACGAGGCGGTAGCCGAAAGGCCTGTAGCCCCAGAGCGCGAAATCGGCCATATTGCTGACCGTCAGCAGCGGGCGGTAATAATTCTGCCCCTGGGCGAAGGGGTCCCCTTTGAAGGCCGCCGCGAGGTTGGCCGCTGTCATGGACAGGCGCGGGTTCTGCTCTATCAGGCGGTGATCGTCCCATATGAACCCTGCGTTCAAAGTAAGCCCGAAAGCCAGGAAAGCCGCCAGCAGGATAGCCGCCGGCGCTGCCGCGGCCTTTAAATTCATCTCTTTCAGCATTACGGAAATTATAGCAAGTCGCAAACTTGAACAAGCGCCGCTAATTTGGTATCCTTAATCTACTATGACTACCTATGAGTTAATGTTGATTATAAATCCGCAGCTTACCGATGCCGAAGTCGGGGAAGCCGTGGAAAAAGCCAGAAAGATCCTCACCGACGAGAAAGGCGAAGTGCTTGCCGAAGACAGGCTGGGCCGCAAGAAGTTCTCCCACGCCGTAGGCAAGAACCGCGACGGCTTTTACGTCTATATGAAGGTCAAGGCCGTTCCCGCCAGCGTGAAGGGCATTACCCACAGCCTGAAGCTGCAGGAAACCGTGCTGCGCGCCATGATGCTGAAGGCGAACGCCGAACCCGTAAAGAAAGCCTGATTTGCCGCCGCAGGTGAGCTATGGAGATACGGGTTCCCGAATTGAATCAGGTTTTGATCGCCGGCAGGCTGACGCGCGACCCCGAACTGCGCTTCACACAGAAAGGCCAGGGCATGAGCACCTTTTCTGTGGCGGTGAACCGCCGCTACAAGGACGCCGCCACCGGCGAATGGAAGGACGACACCACTTTCGTGTCCGTGACGGTTTGGGGCCCTGCGGCGGAGCGCTGCAAGGAGAAGATGAAGAAGGGCAGCCCTGTAATCATCGAGGGGCGCCTGACCGCTTCGGAATTTACCGATAAATCGGGGCAGAAGCGCAAAGAGATGAAAGTTACCGCCCGCCGGGTGCAGTTGCTGACCCGCGACGCGGCCGCAGCAGAAGGCGGCGAAGAAGTCCAGCACGAAGCGGAAGTGACGCACGCCGAGACCGAGCCGAAAGGCGGCGTTTCCGGCATAGAAGAAGTACCGTTCTGAATTTCAGGATAAACCAGCGCAGGAGCAAACACAATATGGAGAATAACGAAACCACCCCCCCGGTTCAGCCGGCCGCCGCGGCCCCCCGGCCCATGCACCGCGACTCTTCCGGTACCGGCCCCCGCCGCCCCGGCGGTCCCGGCCGCGGCAGGTTCGCCCCGCGCCGCAAGGTGTGCAGGCTGTGCGCCGAACACATCGACCTAGTGGACTATAAGCAGTCGCAGATCTTGAAAACTTTCTGCTCCGACACCGGCAAAATGCTTTCCCGGCGCATCACCGGCGCCTGCGCCAAGCACCAGCGCCAGATAGCGAGGGCGGTCAAGATCAATCGCAATCTGTCCCTTATGTCCTATAGCGGCTGATTACGGAGCAATAAAATGAAAGTTATACTTAAAAAAGACGTCGTTAACCTGGGCCGCTCCGGCGAGATAAAGACCGTGAAAGACGGCTATGCCCGCAACTTCCTCATGCCCCGCGGCCTGGTGGAAACCGCCACTGAAGGCGCCCTGAAGGCCTGGAAGAACAGCGCCGACAAGCGCGCCAAGCGCGTGGCCGCCGAAGACGGCGCCCTCAACGAACTGGCCAGGCGCCTCAGCGCCATCACACTTTCCTTCTCCCGCCCCGTCTCGGAGGACGGCGTGATGTTCGGTTCGGTGGCCAAGAGCGATATTATAAAGAACCTGGCCGCCGCCGATATGGAAGTGAGCAAGGAAATGATACGCCTGCCCGCTTCCATAAAGGCGGTAGGAACCTTTGAGGTCGAGATAGCTCTGAAGCAGGACATCACGGCCAGGATAAAGGTCGCGGTTTCGGCGCAGAGCAAGTAAACACACTCCTTTAAATTTAATAAATATACCGCAGGGGGCCGCATATGACCTACAGCAAGGTTCCTCCACATTCTACCGAGGCGGAAATGGCCGTTCTCGGGGCCATGCTCATCGAGAAAGAAGTCATTGAGAACGTCACCGAGCTCCTCCAGCCCAAGCATTTCTACAGCGACAGGCACGGCAG
>CAMTWW010000105.1:0-2316 GCA_947085555.1 uncultured Elusimicrobia bacterium
AGACAGAATCCAGAAGTCAGAATTCAGAATGATCTGCGGCTTCTTACTTCTGGCTCCTGAATTCTGACTCCTGGTTCCTAAGTAGTTACTCCTCACTTCTTTTCATAAAAGCCGATCTCTTTGAGGAAAGCGGGATTGTCCTGCCAGCCGGGGCTGACCTTTACGGTGAGGTGCAGCTCCACCGGGCGGCGGAGGAAGGCCGCCAGGGCTTTCACGGAGGCCTCGCGCAATATCCTGATCATATTGCCGCCCTTGCCTATGATTATGGACTTCTGGCTTTCTCGCGCGATGTGGATCTTTGCCAGTATCTCGTCGTTCTCGCCAGGAGTCTCCCTGAAAACCTCTATCTCCACCGCCGAGGCGTAAGGGATCTCCTGGCTGTAAAGCTTGAAGATCTGCTCACGGATTATTTCCGCCGCGTAGAATTTTTCCCAGCGGTCGGTCAGCTGGTCAACCGGGTAGTAGGGGGGGTGCTCAGGCAGGGCGGCTTTTATGGCCGCGCGCAGTTCCTTCAGCCCGCCGCCGGTAAGCGCGGAAATATGGAAGACCTGTTTTACCGACAGAAGCTTCCCGTAGAATTCCTCGGCCGCCTTGACGCGGAGGTCGGACTTTTCCTTATCCAGCTTGTTAACGGCCAGGTAGAGCGGGCAGCGCACCTGCTTGAGCGGCTCGAAGAGCGGAATTTTATCTTCGGGGGGCAGGCCGGGCTCCGCGATAAGTATACAGAGATCGCCTTCCTCCGCGGCCGCCCGCTTGATGGCGTTGGCCATGCTGCGCTCGAACATAGTGCGGCCGCGCAGAAAGCCGGGGGTGTCCACGAAAACGGCCTGGAAGCCCGGGGCGTTGAGGATGCCGAGGATATTGTTGCGGGTAGTCTGCGGCTTGTCCGAAATTATGGACAGGCGCGTGCCGCAGAGCGAGTTCAGCAGCGTGGATTTGCCGGCGTTGGGCAGGCCGGTTATAGGAACAAAGCCCGCCCGGAATGGAGCCGGTGGCGGATTCAAAGTCCCGCCCCCGGCTCCAGGGTAGAGGGTAGAGGGGTTAGGGTAGAGTAAAAGGAATAAGTTCCCGCCTCATTCCCTCTACCCTCTACCCTATACCCTATACCCTTACCCTCTACCCTATACCCTATACCCTTACCCTCTACCCTATACCCTATACCCTTCATTTAAGGCAGACCGGGTTGGCCCAGAGCGGCAATTGCGTCGCTTTTTCAAGCTTGCGCACCTTGATGTCGCCGGTAAGTTCCTGTATGTAGACCTCGCAGCTGAAGACCTTGGTGCCGGCCACCACGTGCCCGCCAAAGGCCTTCCCTTCCGAGTCGGAGAACATCGCATGCGCGTGCACCATGGGCTTATCGTCGAAAAGGCTGACATTGCCGGTGAGCGAGAGTATTTCAAGCTCTTTCTCAATATTTATCTTATTATATTTCCTGGCCTTTTGGTCGTATATGGTTAAGGTGGCCCTTTCCACGGCGCCTATCGCGCTTATCATTCCGCACCGCACCTGGTGGTGGTGGCAGAAATACTGAATGGCCTGCAGCAGGTCCTCGCCCTTGTAAATGCTGAACAAGAACGTCCTGCCGGTAAGATAAGGCTTTTCCTGAGTTTGCATGTTCCCTCCGTTGTCGCCGTTCATTTCTGGCTGCGTGCCGGAACGCGGAATATCTTATTTTAGCAAATAGCTATGATGATGTTTTAATTTATATAATTAAAAACAGTAAAAACGGAGGAAAACCATGACTGCTACCGCCTCAAAAACAGTGTCTTACAAGGAACTCGGCTTCGTGAATACGCGCGAAATGTTCAAAGCCGCGATGAAGGACGGCTATGCCGTGCCGGCCTATAATTTCAACAATATGGAGCAGCTCCAGGCCATACTGACCGCCTGCGTGCGCTCCCGTTCCCCGGTGATACTGCAGCTCTCCAAGGGCGCGCGCGATTACGCCAACGCCACCTTGCTGCGCTGGATGGCCATGGGCGCGATGGAAATGATTAAGGAAATGAAAGAGGGGCCCGTGCCGGTTGCCCTGCACCTGGACCACGGCGATTCCTTCGAACTGTGCAAATCCTGCATCGAGAACGGCTTCTCCTCCGTTATGATAGACGCTTCTCACCTGCCCTATGAGGAAAACATAAAGCTGACCAGGCAGGTCATGGACTATGCGCACCAGTTCGACGTTACCGTAGAGGGCGAGCTCGGGGTCCTGGCCGGCATAGAGGACGAGGTCTCCCACGAGCATTCCAACTATACCGACCCCGCGCAGGTAGAGGATTTTGTCAAGCGCACCGGAGTGGATTCCCTGGCCATCTCCAT
>CAMTWW010000106.1:0-9742 GCA_947085555.1 uncultured Elusimicrobia bacterium
AAACGGCGGGCGGGGTGAACGGCGCGGTATTAATGAAAGAGCTTAAAATCAGTTCCGGCGCGGCTTCGTATCTGGCGCATAAGGGTAGGGAATTGGCGAAGGCGGAGCATTTAAGCATTTAAGCAACGTCCCCCATTCGCCATCTAGCGTCTCGGGGAATTCGGGAGGTTTTCCGTGACCTGCTGGGAAAAAAGCCCCGACTCGTAAGCCAGCGGCTTGTTCTTTATGCGCTCTACCAGCCCCTTGGCGAGCTGGCCGAACATCCCCCCCACTAAATTTTTTGGCGTCTTGACCTTCACCACGCTTTCCTCGAAGGAAATATCCGGCCCGCCGTCAGCCCAGACCCTGACTGAGCCTTTTACCATGCGCCGGTTATAAACCCCGGCCATGATCTCGCCGAAATCTGACAGGTTACAATAGACCAGCCGTCCGGCGCCGAGCCAGGCCGCCAGATTCTCCGGCTTAGCGGCTGAGAGCTGTCCCCCGTCGCTGAAACCATGGGCGCGCAGGATTTCGTCGGTCTCTTCCAGAGGCACGAGGTTATACCCCCCCGCCTTCAGCTGTTCATAAACCAGCTGGCGCACCAGCTGCGGGCCGTCCACGCTGGTGGTCTCGTCCGAAAAAGGCAGGAGCGCGGTCCTTTCACCGAACCAGCCGCCGTCGCAGCCGCGGGCGGACCAGGTGGAGGAAGCCAGTTCCAGATCACGGTAGATCTCCGCCCAGCGCACGGCGGCCGCTTCTTTGTCTCCGGCGGCGCGCGCCTGCGCTTCGCGGTAGCGTGTTTCCGCCGCCGCATAATCCTTCTTCAGCTCTGACGATACGGCCAGGCCTAGGGAATCCTGCCAGCCTCCACCGGCGGCATCCCGCCGCAGCCAGATCTCATCGGCTTTATCCCAGCTGTTCCGCCGCGCCAGCCGCCCGGCCTCATCGGAGTCCTTGTCCCCCTTTTTCTTGAAAACCGGTCTGAAGCGTTCCACCGGACGCCCGGCGTAGCGCGCCACCAGCCTGGCGGTAACAGCGCTGAAAAGGTTTCCTTCATTATCCGTGTACCAGTCCCCCGCTTCCTTTGACCCGTCGAAGCGGTCTTCGGAATGTGAAAAAGTGTCGGCCCAGGAATCCAGCAGCTTCATGGCCGGCCAGGAGTAAAGCTTCACCTCGGCGTATATTGAGGCGGAGTAGACCCAGACCTTGCTCTTCACCGTCTGCTTCTGCTTTTTCTTGTCGTAGTACACCGAAGAGCGCTCCTCCTTTTTTAAGGAGGCGGAAGGCCGGTTGGCACTCACAACCAGCAGCCCGGCCGGCTTTACCAGCGGGATAAACGGGTCTGCGGCCCCGGATTTGTCCACGCGCCAGGCGCAGACTCTGGAACCGGGGCGGTTAAGGGCGCGCGCGGCGCGCCGGGCGAGCTCTGCGGGCCTGAAATCGGGGTCCGATCTCTTCATAAGGGCGGCGGCCAGGGAGCCCAGCGCGGTCTCCTCCTCCGCGGGCTCCGCTTTTACGGTCACATAGAGCGCCGAGAGGGCGGGCCTGGCGGCCGTGACCCCCGGCATATCCGGGAACTGGTAAGGAACCCTGACGGAAAAATAATTGCCACAACCGGCCAAGAGGATCAGAAGAGAGAAAAGAGATATTTTTTTCATGAGTTGTTTAATTCTAATACTTTATTATCCCTGTTTTAAATACCCTGCTCAGCGCCGCGATTTTTTTCTAGACCAGCAAGCGCGTAACTATATATAATATATGTCACCATCTTTCCGAAGAATTTACCGGTCTTATTACTAAACGGAGATTTACTTGACCGCACCTGCGCAACGAACGGAAATGCCGCTTTTCCTGCCTTATTCGCCCGAGACGCTGGCCTGCCTGCGCGACCTCGCCAGGCCTTTCTCCGTGTCCGAACGCGGCGGCGCCCTGGTTTTCACGCCCGGGCTTTCCTCTTCGGCCGCTGTTGTGCCGGCCTGCCAGCCTGCCAATCTGGGCGATTCCGGTTTTTGCAGGGCCCATAACCTGAAATACGCCTACGTGGGCGGCTCCATGGCCAACGGCATCAGCTCCACGCGGCTGGCGGAAGCGCTGGGCCGGGCCGGCATGCTCGGCTTCTACGGCGCCGCCGGCCAGCCTCTTGAAGAGGTGGAAAACGCCATAGACCGCGTACAGGCCGGCGCACCCTTCAACTGCGGCTTCAACCTTATCCACAGCCCCTCGGATTCCGCGCTCGAAACAGCGCTAGTTGAGCTATACCTGCGCCGGGGCGTGCGCCTTATAGAAGCTTCCGCTTTTATCAACCTTACCCTGCCGCTTATCCGCTTCCGCACCGCCGGTATCCGCCGGAACTCCGAAGGAGAGATAGAAACGCCGAACCGCGTGATAGGGAAGGTCTCCCGCACCGAGGTGGCCGCCCGCTTCTTCTCCCCCCCGGAGGAGAAATTCTTAAGGGAGCTGGTCTCGCGCGGAGAGCTCACCGCCGGACAGGCCGAACTGGCCGCCGGGATCCCGGTAGCCGAAGATGTCACCGCCGAGGCCGATTCCGGCGGGCATACCGACAACCGGCCGCTGGTGAACCTGCTGCCCACGGTAATAGCGCTCCGGGACAGACTGCAGGAGCGCCACGCTTATGCCTCAGATCTCCGGGTAGGCGCGGGCGGCGGCATAGCCACTCCCGAGGCAGCCGCCGCGGCCTTTATGCTGGGCGCGGCTTATATCGTCACCGGCTCCGTGAACCAGGCCTGCATAGAGAGTGGAACCTCGGAGACCGTGAAAAAACTCCTGGCCTCCGCCGAGCAGACCGATGTGGCCATGGCCGCGGCCGCCGATATGTTCGAGATGGGGGTTAAGGTCCAGATCCTCAAGCGCGGCACGATGTTCGCCATGCGCGCCAATAAGCTTTACGAATATTACCGCGCCTATAACAGCTTCGAAGAGCTGCCGGCCGAAACCCGCGCCGTGCTGGAGCGGGATTATTTCCGCGCCGCTTTCGACGAGATCTGGCGGGGCACGCGCGAATTCTTCCTGCGCAGGGACCCAGCCCAGGCCGAGCGGGCAGAGCGGGACCCGAAGCATAAGCTGGCCCTGGTCTTCCGCTGGTACCTCAGCCAGTCTTCCCGCTGGCCCCTTGCCGGCGACGAAAGCCGGAAACTGGACTACCAGATCTGGTGCGGCCCCTCAATGGGGGCCTTCAATGAATGGGCCAAAGGCTCCTTCCTCGAGAAACCCGAAGCCCGCGACGCGGTCACGGTCGCTTACAATTTACTCGCCGGCGCGGCGGCGCTTACCCGCCTGCACGCGCTGCGCTGCCAGGGAGTCTCCGTAGACCCCAGGCTGGCGCGGCAGGAACCGCAGACAAGGGAGCAGCTCTCCCGATTCTTCGCATAAAAAGAGGCTACCATGAGCGTTAAAGACAAAGCGGTCCAGTCACCCATAGCCATTGTGGGCATAGGCTGCCTTTTCCCCAAAGCGGAGAACGCGGGCCGGTACTGGGCCAACATCAAGAACGGCGTGGACGCCATCACCGAAGTGCCCGCTTCCCACTGGCTGCCCGAAGACTATTTCGACAAGAACCCCAGGAGCCCGGACCGCACCTACGCCCGCCGCGGCGGCTTCATCCTGCCCGTGGATTTCGACCCGTCCGAATTCGGCCTGGCGCCCAACGCTCTGGAAGCCACCGACAGCGCCCAGCTGCTGGGCCTCCTTGCCGCCAGAATGGCGCTCGAGGACGCGGGCTACGGCCCAGGCCGCGACTTCGATCGCAGCCGCGTCAGCGTGGTCCTCGGCGTTACCGGCGCGCTGGAGCTCGTCATCCCGCTCGGCGCCCGCCTTGGCCACCCCAAATGGCGCAAAGCCCTGTCCGAGTTCGGCATCACAGGAGAGGACGCAGAGGCCATCATTTCCCGTATGCAGGAAGACTATGTCCCGTGGCAGGAAAGTTCCTTCCCCGGCCTGCTCGGCAACGTGGTGGCCGGCCGCATAGCCAACCGCTTCAATCTGGGCGGGACCAACTGCGTGGTGGACGCCGCCTGCGGCAGCTCCCTCGCTTCCCTGCACATGGCTTCGCTGGAACTCGCCGCCGGGCGTGCCTCCATGGTGGTCACCGGCGGGGTGGACTGCTTCAACGATATTTTCATGTATATGTGCTTCAGCAAGACGCCGGCCCTTTCCGCTTCCGGCGATGCCAGACCTTTCGACGCCTCCGCCGACGGCACGGCGCTGGGCGAAGGCCTGGGCATGATAGTTCTCAAGCGCCTGGAAGACGCCGTGAAGGACGGCGACAGGATCTACGCGCTGCTTAAAGGCGTGGGCTCCTCCTCCGACGGCAAAGGCAAGGCAATCTACGCCCCCAGCGCCGAAGGCCAGGCCCGCGCGCTGCGCAACGCCTACGAAGTGACCGGCGTTTCCCCTTCTACCGTGGAGCTTGTGGAAGCCCACGGCACCGGCACCACCGTCGGCGACGGCGTGGAGCTCGGCGCCCTTTCCGAAGTTTACCGGGACGCGAAGAAAGAAGGCGAATGGTGCGCCCTCGGCTCGGTCAAGTCCATGATAGGCCATACGAAAGCCGCGGCCGGTTCAGCCGGCATCATCAAGGCCGCGCTCTCTCTTTACAACAAGACCCTGCCCCCCACCATAAAAGTTAATGCCCCTTTGAGCCAGCTCGCCGGGGGAGCCACGCCTTTTTACCTGAACACCGAGCTCCGCCCCTGGATCGGGAAGGACCACCCCCGCCGGGCCGGGGTGAGCGCGCTGGGTTTCGGCGGCGCCAATTTCCACGCCGTGCTGGAAGAATACACTGCTGAAAAATTGCAGCCTGACTGGGACGGCGACGTACAGATAGCCGCTTTCTCCGGGGCCGGCACCGGAGCGCTGAAGACGGAGCTGAATTCCTGGAAGGGTCTAGGCTGGGACGAAATCCGCGTAAAAGCCATGCGCTCCCGCGCGGCTTTCAAGTCCTCGGATGCAGCGCGCCTGACTTTCGTGCTGGAGCGCGACAAGCAGGATGCCGGGAAAATCATAGATACCGCTCTTTCCAACCTGGATTCCCGGAAAGCCAAGGCCTGGACCACGCCCGACGGCGTTTTCTTCGCCTCAGGCACGGCTGAAAAGCTCGCTGTCCTGTTCCCCGGCCAGGGCGCGCAGTACCCCGGCATGCAGCGCGACCTGGTCTGCCGCTTCCCCGCGGCGCTGGACGCCGTCTCCGCGGCCGACAAAGGTTTCGGCGGCGATAAACCCCTATCGGATTTCATCTACCCCAGGCCCGCTTTCACGCCGGAAGGCAAACAGGCGCAGGCGGACGAACTCCGCGACACTAAGATAGCGCAGCCCGCTCTGGGCGCGGCCGAGCTGGCGGCCTGGCGCGTTTTGGCCGGCTTCGGCCTCTCCCCCGACGCTTTCGCCGGGCACAGCTACGGCGAGCTGACGGCGCTCTGCGCCGCCGGGGCTTTCGACGCTTCCTCCCTTTTCGCGCTCTCTAAATTGCGCGGCAGCCTGATGGCCCGCGGAGAAGGCGACCGCGGCGGCATGCTGGCGGTACAGGCGTCCCTCGCCGATGTAGAAAAGACGATGAAAGAGGAAAAACTGGACCTCCTCATAGCCAACAAGAACGCGCCGGCGCAGTTCGTGCTCTCCGGGCGCACCGAAGAGATCAACAGGGCCGCCGGGTGTTTCACTAAGCGCTCCCTGAAGAATACCCCGCTCCAGGTCTCAGCCGCTTTCCATAGCCCCCTGGTAGCAGGGGCGCAGAAAGAGTTCGCCGCCGCGCTTGAAAAAATAAAATTCAATAAGCCGCAGCGCTCTGTTTACGCTAACAGGACCGCCGCCGCCTACCCGGACTCCGCCGACAGGGTGCGCGAGATACTCTCCCGGCAGCTGGCTTCCCCGGTGGAATTCATCGCGATGGTGGAAAAGATGTACGCCGACGGCGCGAGGATATTCCTGGAAGTCGGCCCCGGCGCGCGCTTGACCGGGCTTACAGCCTCCATACTTGCGGAACGGGAGCATACGGCTTTCGCCCTTGACGCTTCCTCGGGCAAACGCTCCGGCATAGCCGACGCCGCCCGCGCTCTGGCCCGCCTGGCCGCGCTGGGCTGCAGCCTGGACCTTACCTCCTGGGAGAACGGCGAGGCCAGCGTGAAAGACGTTCCGGAAAAGAAAGTTTCAAAGCTGGCGGTAAAACTTACCGGCGCGAACTACCGTTCCCCCCGCCCGGCCACAAGCCAGAAAAAGGTGATACCGCTAATATCTGCGTCCCAATCCCCCATGCAGTCCCTTCAGCCTTCAGCCTTCAGCCTTCAGCCTTCCTTAGCCTCCGACGCGCTTCGCATAACCCAGGAAAGCATGGCCGCCCTGCAGAGAATGCAGGAACAAACCGCTGTTCTCCACACCAGGTTCCTGGAAGGCCAGGAAGCCGCGCAGCGCTCCTTCCAGGCGCTGGTGGACCAACAGCAGCAGCTTTTCAGCGGCGCCCCGGTCCAGATGCCTGTTTTTCAGCCGGCTCCGGCTTACCGGCCCGCGCCGGTAGTCCAGGCCGCCCCCCCGCAGGTCCAGCCGGTCAAACAGCTCTCCGCCCCCGGTATAAATATCGAACAGGTCCTGCTCAGTATAGTTTCTTCCCAGACCGGGTACCCGGCCGAATCGCTTAACACGGACATGGACATGGAATCCGACCTGGGCATCGATTCTATAAAGCGCGTGGCCATACTTTCCGAGCTGCAGGAAAAACTTCCCTCAGCCCCGCGTATCACGCCCGAGCAGCTGAGCTCCATCCGCACCCTGCGCCAGGTCACGGCTTTCCTCACGGCCGGAGCGACCCAGGCCCCGGCGGCCGCCATCCCCGCCGCCGCCCCGACAACTCCGGACGAGATAACCAGGGAGATATTAAAAACCGCGGACCTGAACACTTCCACGGAGAGAGACAAGATCGCGCCGGACAAGAACCTGCCTGTCTGGGTAACGGACGACGGCTCCGGACTCGCCGGCGGCGTCGTCAGGAATCTCGCCGACCGCGGCTACCGCGCGCAGAAAGTTTCATTGGACAATACCGCCGCGCTCAGCCCCAAAGAAGGCCTGGCCGGACTGATCATCCTCGCCCCCGCCGTCAAACTCAGCAAGAAAGATTTCTGGACGGCGGATTCGGAGAACTTCCTGAAAAAAGCTTTCCGTCTCGCGCAGATTGCCGGCCCCGCGCTTCGCGCGGCGGGCAGGAACTCCGGCGCCTGCCTGATGACGGTCTCCCGCCTGGACGGCGCCTTCGGCCTTTCAGGTCTGAAGTCCGAGCAGGACCCAGTTTTCGGCGGCCTGGCCGGACTGGCTAAAACCGCCGCGCGCGAATGGCCGGAGGTGTCCTGCCGCGCCCTGGACGCCGCCGCCGACTGGCAGCATACGGTGTCGGTGGCCCAGACCATAGCCGACGAGCTTTTCCTCAAAGGCCCGGTGGAAATGGGAATTTCCGAGACCGGCAGCAAGGTAGTGCTGCTGAGCCGGTCGGAGCAGGTGAAAGGCGGCAAGCTCACTCTTGCGAAAGGCGACGTAGTGCTTATCACCGGCGGCGCCCGCGGCGTTACGGCCGAAGCCGCCGCCGCTCTCGCGGCCGCCTGCGGTCCGACACTGGCCGTGCTTGGCAGGAGCCCCTTGCCTGCCGCCGAGGAGAGCTGGCTGGCCGCCTGCCCCTCGGAGAACGACATTAAGAAAGCCCTTCTTTCCCGCAGCCCCGGCATGACGCCCAGGCTCGCTGGCGAGGACTGCCGGAAAATACTGGCCGCGCGGGAGATCCGGACCCAGCTCAACCGCTTCGAAGCCGCCGGCTCGCGCGCCGTTTATTTCCCGGTTGACATAAGGGACAGGGAAGCCGTAAGCGCCCTCTTATCGAAGATCGCTAAAGAGCTGGGCCCGATCCGCGGCTTCGTGCACGGCGCCGGAGTTCTGGCCGATAAATTCATCCTGGACAAGACGGCGGAGCAGTTCAACTCCGTGTTCGACACTAAAGTCTCCGGGCTGCGCAATATCCTGTCGGAGCTGGACCTGCCGAAGCTTAAGCTGCTGGCGCTGTACTCCTCTTCCACCGCGCGTTTCGGCCGCGCGGGCCAGTGCGACTATGCCATGGCCAATGAAGCGCTGAACAAGACGGCGCGGCTTATAGCGCGCCGCCTGCCCGACTGCCGCGTGACTTCCTTCAACTGGGGCCCCTGGGACGGCGGCATGGTGAACGACGGGCTCAAAGCCCTGTTCGCCAAAGAGGGCGTAGGCGTCATAGGACTGGAGGACGGCGGAAAATTCTTCGTGAACGAACTCGCCTCCAACAGCGGCGCGGTCGAGGTGGTAGTTGTAGCCAACCCCTCATCCCTCATCCCTCATCCTTCATCCTTTCCCCATGCCTTCGAACTCACCGTTTCGGCGGAGGATTATCCTTTCCTCCGCTCGCACGTGATCAACGACAAGGCGGTCGTGCCGACGGCCATCATCACGGAGTGGCTGGCGCACGGCGCGCTGCACGGCAATCCGGGCCTGCTCTTCCACGGGTTCAACAACCTGAAGATCTACAAAGGCATCGTCCTCGACGGCGCGGAATGCAGGATCTCCGCCCGCGCCGGGAAAGCGGTGAAGAAAGACGGCTTCTTCGCGGTACCTGTGGAACTGCGGGGCCCCGACGGCGAACTGCACGCCGGCGCTGAAATACTTCTGGCGGCGGCCCTGCCCCGCCCCGCCGCCGCCCTCCCGGAGTTCGCGCTTAAGCCCTATCCCCGCACCATGGAGGCTGCTTACGGCGAAGTCCTTTTCCACGGCGAGGACATGCGTTTTATCCGCTCCGTGGCCGGCTTCTCGGAAAAAGGGATAATTTTCGACGCGGCCGCCTCCCTGCCCCCGGGTTCCTGGCTGCGGCAGCCGCTGCGCGACCGCTGGCTGGCGGACCCCGCCGCCCTGGACGCCGCTTTCCAGGGCATGATCCTCTGGACCTTCGAGAATTCCGGGGCCTGCTCGCTGCCGAACTCAGCCGCGTCCTACCGGCAGTTCGGCGCCTTCCCCGCCGGCGGCGTGCATATATGCGCCCGCGTGACCCGCTCGGCCGAACACAGCGCCGTCGCGGATATTGATTTCACTGACGATAAAGGAATACTTGTAGCCAGGCTGGAAGGCTATGAGTCCACGGTGGACAAGTCCCTTAACGCCGCTTTCCGCAAAACAAAGCCGGCGGGGACAGCGGCTTAGGAGCTAGATGAACGAGCAGCAGCCTATAGCCATTGTCGGGGCCGGCGGGATCTTTCCCGGCGCGCCCGACCTCCCGCGCTTCTGGAAGAACATTTCAGAGGGCGTCTGCTCGGCTAAGGACGTGCCTCCCGGCCGCTGGATCCTTCCGGACAAGGAAGCCTTCGACCCGCTGAAAGGCGCGCCGGACAAAGTCTATTCGCTGAAGGCCTGTTTCGTAGAGGATTTCAAGCTGGACCCGGCCGGGCTGGACCTGCGGGAAAGCTTTCTCGAAAGGCTCGACCCGCTTTTCCACCTGGCGCTGCACGCCGCAAAACAGGCTTTCTTCGACGCGCGGTATAAAACCATTAACCGCGCCCGCACCGGCGTCATGCAAGGGCGACGCGCTGTTCGACCCCACGGTGGACGTGCCGCTGGTGCTGATTGCGCACGATCTCTCACCGGCCGACATGCTGCAGTTCAAGCAGAGCGTGTTCGCCGGTTTCGTCACCGACGTGGGTGGCAAGACCAGCCACACCGCCATCGTCGCGCGCAGCATGGACATTGCGGCGGT
>CAMTWW010000107.1:0-1014 GCA_947085555.1 uncultured Elusimicrobia bacterium
AACGGCCTTAGGATGCGGGCCGGTAAGCACTGTGGGCGTGCCTATCACTATGGTGGCGGCGTCCACCAGCGCTATGGCCACCCGCCCCTCGTCGAACTGCTCCAGGTTCAGCTTTTCCACGCAGACTCCGGCTTCCTGCAGGCGGTTGACCAGGCGGTTCACCAGCATATAGGTGCTGCCGTGCATCGAGACATAAGCCACAAGGACCTTGTTGCGCGGCTCGCCCACCGCCCAGTCCCTGTAAATATCCATTATGAATTTGGCTTTATTATGCACCGGGCCGTGGCTGGGCGCTATGAAAGAGATCTCGTACTTCGCCAGCTTCTCCAAATGCGATTTTATATGGGAGCGGAACGGCATCATGATCTCCGCGTAGTAGCGCTTCATGGGCTCGTAAACCCTGTGCTCCTCGGAGAACAGCTCGTTGGTGGCCAGGTGGGAGCCGAATAAGTCGCAGGAGAAAAGACATTTCTCCTCGCGCAGGTAAGCGCCCATGGTCTCGGGCCAGTGCACCCAGGGCAGATAGAGGAATTCCAGCGTCTTCCCCCCCAGCGAAAGCGTTTCCCCGTCCTTGATCTCTATGATCTTCTCCGCCGGGATATGGAGATGCGTCATCAGCAGGTCTTTGCATTTGGGGTTGGTCACCACCCTGGCTTCCGGGTGGCGCGCCAGCAGCAGCGGTATACTGCCGGAATGGTCCTGCTCGGCGTGCTGGGAAATTATATAGTCTATCTTCTTCTCGTCCTTGAGGTAGTCGAAAAGGATCTCCGCTTTTTCGGGGTCGCCGGAGTCTATCAGCGCCGTTTTCTCCGAACCTTTGACCAGGTAGGCGTTATAGCTGGTGCCATCCGGCAGGGGGATCAGCGCGTCGAACAGTCGCCGGTTGAAATGGTTCAGGCGCAGCGAGTAGACTCCTTCGGTGATCTTGACTGGTTTCATATTTTCTCCTTAAAACCTCTTGTCAGCCGCCGGAGACCGGCGGGAAGACATGCAGGATGTCGCCGTCCTTAACCG
>CAMTWW010000108.1:0-2697 GCA_947085555.1 uncultured Elusimicrobia bacterium
ACGCTCTTCCGATCTACTGCCGCAGGAACTGGCGGCCGGTCTCCGCCCTCAGGAGCAGGAGCCTGCCCTGCCAGAGGGGGTCCGGCGGCAGCTTCATATCGGCCAGGCGCTGGGCGGCCTCACCGTAACGGGCCAGCAGCGCTTCGCATTCCGCGGAACGGTAGAGCGCTTTAAGACCGTTCTCACCGGCCGCGGCGGCCGCCGTGGAATAGATCGTCAGGGCTTCCTGGTACATGCGCTTCGAGAAAAGCTGGTCTGCTTTCTGCAGGTCCGCGGCCCCGTATGCGAGGCACGGAAAAAGAAGTATCGCCAGAATTGTCTTCATTGGATCCCCCGAAGTATTCTTTAGAATTCGCCGCAATTAAGGTGACACACAACTTAACTCTGCCGTGTGTGAGTTAAGTTGTGTGTCACCTTAATTAAATTCGCCGAGCAGTATCTGCTCCAGCTCCAGCGCCACACCCGTCTTCTCTTTTACTTTGGCGCGGACCTCCCCTATCAGGGCGTAGATATCGGCGGCCGTGGCGCCGCCGGAGTTTATGATGAACCCCGCGTGCTTGGCGGAGACTTCCGCGCCGCCTATCCTGCGGCCCTTCAGCCCGGCCGCGTCTATAAGGCGCGAGGCATAGTCCCCGGGCGGCCGCTTGAAAACGCTGCCGGCCGACGGGAAATCCAGCGGCTGCTTCACGGCGCGGGCGGCCAGCACGCAGGAGCGGTCCTGTAGCAGGGCGGCGGGCTCGGTCTTTTTAAATTCAAACCTGGCCGACAGCAGTGTGAGGCCGGCCAGCCCCTCCACCCGGCGGTAGCCGAAAGAGAGGTCCTTCTTCAGAAGCTTAACGGGCTCCCCGGCGGCGCTGAAGGCTTCAAGAGAAACCAGGCAATCGAAAGTCTCCTGGCCGAAGGCCCCAGCGTTCATGCGCAGCGCCCCCCCCACCGAGCCGGGGATGCCGGAGGTTTTCTCGAAGCCCGCCAGCCCGTTCTCCGCCGAGAGCCGCGCTACCTCGTCCCAGAGCGCCCCCGACTGCGCCGTCACAGCGCCGCCGGAGACCTCTATTCCGGCAAGCCTTTCAGTAAGCGCGGTAACACCGGGCAGGCCGCGGTCGCTCACCAGCACATTGGAGCCGCGGCCCAGCACCAGCAGGGGCACGCGGCAGGCGCGGCACCAGGCGGCGAGCCAGAGCAGTTCCTCCACGTCAGCGGGTTTCACAAGAACTTCAGCGGCCCCCCCCGCGCGGTAGGTGGTAAAATTCGATGCCGTCTCCTGAAAGAGGCAGTATTGTCCAAATCTGTCTTTGAGGGGTGAGTAGTCAGGCATTCTTTGTACTAAGGCTGAAGGCTAAAGGACGGAAAAATCTCTTTTATCTTCTGCTCTTTTCCTTCAGCCTTCAGCCTTTAGCCTTTCTTCAGCACTTTCTTGATGCGCTTGAAGGCCCAGTCTATCTCTTTCTTCGTAATGACCAGCGGCGGCGCGAGGCGTATGACATGGTCATGCGTTTCCTTCGCCAGCAGGCCGAGGGCCATGAGCTGCTCGCAGTAGGGGCGGGCGGCGGTGTCCAGCTCCACGCCTATCAGCAGGCCTTTGCCGCGCACTTCCTTGATATGCTTCCCCTTGATCGAGCGCAGCTTCTCCATGAAATACTGCCCCATCTCGGAGGACCGCTCCACCAGTTTCTCGTCGACGAGGACCTTGAGCGCCATGCGCGCCACCGCGCAGGCCAGCGGGTTGCCGCCGAAAGTGCTGCCGTGGTCGCCGGGATTGAACACGCCGAGGATAGCCTTAGAAGCCGCGACGGCCGAGATCGGGAGCACGCCGCCGCCCAGGGCTTTGCCCAGGATGAGCATGTCCGGCTTCACGTTCTCGTAATCGCAGGCGAACTTTTTGCCGGTGCGCCCGAAGCCGGTCTGTATCTCGTCGGCCACGAACAGCACATTATTAGCCTTGCACAATTCGTAAGCCGCCTTAAGATAGCCAGCCGGCGGCACTATAATGCCTGCCTCGCCCTGTATCGGCTCCACCAGGAAAGCAGCGGTATTGGGGTTGATGGCGGCCTTCAGTTCCTCGATATTGCCGTAGCTGACTACTTTAAAGCCCGGGGTGAACGGCCCGAAGCCGTCCCTGTACTGCGCCTCGGTGGAGAAGGAAACTATGGAGATGGTGCGGCCATGGAAGTTATTGGAGGCCACGATTATCTCGGCCTGCCCTTCCTGCACGCCCTTCACCTTATACGCCCATTTGCGGACCGCCTTCACCGCCGTTTCCACGGCCTCGGCTCCGGTGTTCATCGGCAGGATCATCTCGTAGCCGGTGAACTCGCAGAGTTCCTTGAAGAAAGGGCCGGTCTGGTCGTTATTGAAAGCGCGGGAGCACAGGGTCACCCTTTTGGCCTGTTCCACCAGGGACTTGATTATCCTGGGGTGCCGGTGGCCGTGGTTCAGCGCGGAGTAGGCGCTGAGCATGTCCATATAGCGTTTGCCTTCCGGGTCTTTCACCCATACGCCTTTCGCCGTGGAAACGACTATCGGGAGCGGGTGGTAATTATTGGCGCCGTAATGCTCGGCCAGGTCAATATACTTCTGGCTTTCGGTCTTCTGTGTCTGGTTTGGTTCCATAATGATCTCCTTAAATGATCGGCTGGACTGCCGGACCGCAGACAGGGGCACGCCTTAAAAAGGCCGACCGCCGCCTGGCGGGGTACT
>CAMTWW010000109.1:0-8798 GCA_947085555.1 uncultured Elusimicrobia bacterium
AGCCTCGAAGATTATATAGAAGCCATCTACCACATAGTCGCGGAGAAGCAGGCCGCCAAGCCACGGGACCTGGCCGAGAGGATGAAGGTGGCTAATTCCTCCGTCACCGGCGCGCTCAGGCTGCTGGCCGAGAAAGCCCTGATAAATTACGCGCCTTACGACCTCATAACCCTCACTCCGGCCGGGAAAGCGTACGCGGAGGACGTGGTGCGCCGCCACGAGGCGCTGCGGGACTTCTTCGTGAACGTGCTGGCGGTGGAGTACAAAGCCGCCGACGAGGCCGCCTGCGGCATGGAGCATTCCGTGTCCAAGGTGATACTGGAGCGGCTGGCGCGGTTCGCGGAATTCGCGGCGGTCTCCCCGCGCGACGGGAAAGACTGGCTCTCCGGCTTCCGCCGGCATTGCGAAAGGACCACCAGCATGAAACTCTCCGAGTTGAAACCCGGGGATAAAGGCGTCATAACGGCGGTGAATGCGCAGGGCGAGGTAGCGCAGCGGCTGGTGGATATGGGGATGGTGAAAGGCACCCCCTTTAAAGTGCTGAGGAAAGCGCCGCTCGGCGACCCGATCGAGATACAGCTGCGGGGCTTCCTGCTCGCCTTAAGGAAGAAGGAAGCCGAGTGCGTCAGCGTAGAGAAGAAGGCGGGAAAATGAAAGCGCGGAGAGAGCTGATAGTGGCGCTGGCCGGCAATCCCAATTCCGGCAAGACTTCGCTTTTTAACGCTATAGCGGGGACCCATTTGAAGGTCGGGAACTGGCCGGGGGTGACCGTAGAAAAATACGAGGGTTATGTAGACTATAGGGAATACAGGCTCAGGCTGGTGGACCTGCCGGGAACGTATTCTATCAACGCGTATTCGCCCGAGGAAACGATAACGCGCGACTTCATCGCGGGAAAAAAAGCCGACATCGTGGTGAACGTGGTTGACGGGACCAACCTGGAAAGAAACCTTTACCTGACCACGCAGCTCCTGGAGCTGGATCCGAAAATGGTCGTCGCGCTGAACATGTACGACGAGGTGGAAAAGCTGAAGATCGGCATCGATTTTAAAATGCTCCAGAAGCTGCTGGGCTCCCATGTGGTGCCGGTAAGCGCCGTGAAGAAGACCGGGATAGAGGCGCTGCTGGACCACGTGGTAAGGATCCATGAAAATAAGATAATCGTGCCGAGGGACAAGCTCTCCTACAGCGAAGAGATAGAGGAGGCCCTGACGGAGCTGCAGGGCCTGCTGGAGACCGATCTCCCGCTTTCCGCCAGGTTCAGCCCGAGGTGGCTGGCCGTTAAACTGCTGGAGAACGACCAGTTCGCTTATTCCCTGGCCAGGGAAAGCCCGGTCTGGATAAGGCTGGAACACAAGCTTCCCGGGATCATGAACACGATCGAGAGCCGGCTGAAAGAAAGGATAGGCCAGCGTATCTCCGAGGACAGGCACGCTTTCGCGAGAGGCGCGTGCAAGGAGACCGTAAAGACGGCGCAGGAAGAGAAGAAGACGATAACGGACCAGATAGACTCGGTGGTCCTGAACAGGTTCCTGGGCGTGCCGCTCTTCCTTTTCATAATGTGGCTTATTTTCCAGGTAACTTTCACTTTCGGCGAGGTACCGATGGGCTGGCTGGAGTCCTTCTTCGCCTTCTTAGGGGACAGGGTCTCCGCTCTGCTGCCGGAAGGCGCGCTGCGCTCTCTGGTGGTGGACGGCATGATAGCCGGGGTCGGCGGGGTAGTCGGCTTCCTGCCGAACATCCTGCTCCTGTTCCTGGGCCTGTCCTTCCTTGAATCTACCGGCTACATGGCGAGGGCCGCTTTCGTGGTGGACAGGGCTTTCCATAAAATAGGGCTGCACGGTAAATCGTTCATCCCGATGGTAACAGGTTTCGGCTGCTCGGTCCCGGCCTTTATGGCCTGCAGGACGCTGAAGAACCGGGGCGACAGACTGGCGACCATGATGGTGATCCCTTTTATGAGCTGCGGAGCCAAGCTGCCGGTGCACATCCTCCTGATCGGCGCTTTCTTCCCGGCGACGATGTCGGCCAATATCCTTTTCGCCGTCTATCTGTTCGGGATAGTCGTGGCCGTGTTCTCGGCTAAACTGTTCAAGTCTACGCTCTTCAGAGGCAGATCGGAGCCGTTCGTGATGGAACTGCCGGTTTACAGGCTGCCCACCCTGCGGTCCGTGCTTATGCAGATGTGGATAAAGGCCTGGCTGTATCTGAAGAAAGCCGGGACGGTCATACTGGCCGTTTCTGTAGTGGTGTGGGTGGTCTGTAATTTCCCGGTCAACGATAAACTTAACCTGGAATACGGCGCTAAAATAGAAGCTATAAAGCAGGATACGAAGACTACGGCTGGAACAAAGGCGGCCTCGGCGGCGGCTTTGGAGAACGAGCGGGCCGCCAGGCAGATGGAATATTCCTTCGCGGGACGCACCGGGAAGCTGATAGAACCTTTCATAAGGCCGCTGGGCTTCGACTGGCGTATCGGTGTGGCGCTGACCGCCGGCCTGGCGGCGAAAGAGGTTGTAGTGGCTACGATGGGAACTATCTACGCGCTGGGCAAAACCGGTGAGAGTGAAAGCCTTACGCAGAGACTGAGGAACGATCCCGCGTATAACCCGGCTATAGCTCTCGCCCTGATAGTTTTCGTCCTGCTGTATGTTCCCTGCTTTCCCGCGACCGCCGTGTTCCACCAGGAAGGCGGGGAACTGAAGATGACCCTGTTCTATATCTTTTACACCACGGCCGCGGCCTGGCTATTGTCTTTCGCCGTGTATCGGGCCGGTAAAGCGTTCTTATAGGGACCGGATACGGCGCTGGCGCATGTATTGTAGAATATATACGATGAACAAGGACCGCCGCGGGCTTTTTGTAAATTTCTTCCTGCTTTTCCTGGGTTTTTCGCTGCTTACGCGGCTGACGCTGCTGGCATCGGCCTGGCCGGAACTGGACGGCGGACTCTGGGTCTTAATAAAGATGTTCGCGGCGGGTCTGGTTTACGACTGCGCCGCTTTTTCGTACGCCGGGAGCGCGCTGGCGCTTTACCTGCTGGTCCTGCCGGAAAAGGTCTACGCGGCCGCCTGGCACCGCTTCCTATTCTACGGTTTTTTCTTCATAGCCGCCTTCCTGCTGGCCTTCAACCTGGCCGCCGAGTATTATTTCTTCTACGAGTTCGGCGTACGCTATAACTTCATAGCGGTGGACTACCTGGTCTATACCAACGAGGTGCTGGGAAATATCCGGGAGTCGTATAACCTGCCGGTAGTGCTGCCGCTGGTCACCGTGCTAGCCGCCGGCGCGCTTTGGCTGTTCGGGAGGCGCCTGGCTTTCTCATTTGCCGACCACATTCCCTCCCCCAAAAGACTTTACAGCGCGCTGCCAGTCCTGGCCGCGCCGGTCCTCTGCTTCTTCCTGCTTGACGGGCGGCTGGCCCAGGTCTCGAAGAACGAATACGCCAACGAAGTGGCGATGAACGGGCTTTACTCCTTCGGCTCGGCTTTCGTGAATAACGAGCTGCCGTATGAGAAATTCTACGCCGCCGCCGACCCGGAGGCCTCTTTTAAAAAGCTGCGCGCGGCGCTGGCCGGGCCCGGCGTGACGTTCACGGGCGAGGGGCTGGACATCGCGCGCCGCATCAAGGGCCGCGGGCCGCTCAAGAAGTTGAACGTGGTGGTGATAATCGGCGAAAGCCTCAGCGCGGAGTACCTTACGGTCTTCGGGGCCGCCAGGGGCCAGGGGACAATGTCCAACCTGGACGCCCTTGCGTCAAAATCCATTTTTTTTAAGCGGTATTACGCCCACGGGACCCGCACCGTGCGCGGGCTGGAGGCGATGACGCTTTCCATCCCGCCGCTGCCAGGAACTGCCATAGTCAAGCGCCCGGACAACGGGGGCTTCTTCTCCTGGGGCTCCGTCATGCGTGACCTCGGCTACGTAAGTAAATATATTTACGCGGGCTATGGCTACTTCGACAATATGAACGCGTTTTACTCCGGGAACGGCTTTGAGATTGTGGACCGGGCCAATTTTTCCAAAGAGGAGATAACCTTCGCCAATATCTGGGGCGTCTGCGACGGGGACCTCCTTTCCAAAACGCTGAAAGAGGCCGACGCCGATTCTGCGGCCGGCAAGCCTTTCTTCTACATGGTGATGACCACCACCAATCACCGGCCCTTCACCTACCCCGACGGGAAAATAGACATCCCTTCCTCCTCCAAGAGCCGGCGCGGCGCGCTGAAATATTCCGACCACGCCATAGGCGAATTCCTGGCCTCGGCCGCGAAGAAACCCTGGTTCAAAGACACCGTTTTTATCATCACGGGGGACCATTGCGCCAACTCCGCCGGGAAGACCGAGATCCCCGTGCGCAACTACCATATCCCGCTTTTCATTTATTCCCCGGCGCATCTGAAGCCCGCCGTGGTGGAGACCCTCTCCACACAGGCCGACCTGGCCCCCACCATGCTGGGGCTGATGAACGCCTCTTACGAAAGCCGCTTCTTCGGCAGGGATATCCTGAACGGGAAGCCGGAGGGCCGGGCCTTCATTTCCACTTTTCAAAAAATTGGTCTGCTGAAGGACGGCCGCCTGGCCGTGCTGGGCCCGAAGAAATATCTTAAGACCTATAAATGGAACGAGGCCGCCAAAACCGAAGAGTCCGCCCCGGAAGACAAAGCGCTGGAAGAGGAAGCCATCGCCTTCTACCAGGGCGCTAATTACGTCTACAAGAAGCGGCTGAACCGGCTTACAAAATAAAACCCCGCCGCTTTTCAGGGCAGCGGGGCATAACTATTGGTGGAAACTTTAGCCTGAATCCTGCAGTTCAAGATAGTTTCCATTGGAAAAATCAGGTAACAGAATTATTCTGCAGGATTCCCAGCGAAGCGGGCGGAAAGTTGCAACTGCAACTTTCAGGTCAGTTAAGCAGCTCCGCGCTCTTGATATAATCCATCTTGGGGAACTCGGCCTTCAGGTATGTATTGCCCTGGCTCTGCACCCGGCCCTGGTCGGGGCCCATGCCGCTTGGGGCGCCCTCGCCGTAGCCGGAGTAGAGGCTGTTTACCACCGACATCCCGTCCGTCACTTTGCCGAAGGGGGAGAAGCCCATGCCGTCCAGGCGGGCGTTGTTGCCGAAGTTGATGAACATCTGCGAGGTGCGGGTGTTCGGGCCGGCCATGGCGTAGGAGATATAGCCGGGCTTATTGGACTCCACCACGGGGTCGTCCTGGATGCGGGCGCCGCGCCAGGCGGCGGCTACGGCGGGGTCGCCATGGATGCCGAACTGCACCATGAAGCCTTCTATCACGCGGAAGAAGGCGACGTCGGTGAAGAAGCCGGCTTTCACCAGGTTGTAGAAGCGGTCCGCGCCGAGGGGGGACCAGGCGCGCGTCACCTCGATGGTGAAGCCGCCTTTGGAGGTGTCGAACTTTACCCTAAAGGTTTCGGGGGCTTTCTCCGTGGCTTTCGCCGGGTTTGTAAGCGTGTCCATGTTGGTTTTTATCTCCTTTGATCCGGCCGGGGCGGCCGTGGTCGCCGGGGCGATGCTGCCCTGTGTTGTTTCCGGGGCCTTGGGGCCGCAGGAAACGATAAGAACCGCCGCTGATAGGAACACCAAATTACGAATTTGCATTTGTAGGACCTCCTGCAGTAATGACATAATTATTATAATAAATATCATACTTAGGAGGAAATATGGCTTTCAAGATCAGCGCGGCCTATATAGGTGACGACCAGGTTGAGCTTACTCACGGGATGAGCGGCAGCAAGCTGCTGACGGACCTGCCGCCGGACAATGGCGGGCGGGGGCGGACTTTTTCTCCGACGGATCTTGCCGCCGCTTCGGTGGCTTCCTGCGTGCTGACGATAATGGCCAAGCTGGCGCACCGGGAGGGGATAAAATTCGAAGGAGCTTCCATCGAGATCGAGAAGAGTATGCAGGAGAACCCGCGCCGGATAGCTTCGCTCACCGGCGTGGTCAGGCTTCCCGCCGGCATAAGCGCCCTGCAGCGCGAAAAACTCATGGCCTGCATAAAAGCCTGCCCGGTAAGCCGCAGCCTTCATCCGGATATTAAACTGGAATTAAGGGCTCGTTAACCTGGCCGGACGGGCCCTAACCTGAAAACTTCAGCTGAAGTTTTCATGGCAGACAGCCGCGTATAGCGCGCGGAAGAGCCCTGTATTGTTATCTGCGCAAAACGGCGGGCGGGGTGAACAGCGCGGTATTAATGAAAGAGCTTAAAATCAGTTCCGGCGCGGCTTCGTATCTGGCGCATAAGGGTAGGGAATTGGTGAAGGCGGAGCATTTAAGCATTTAAGCAACGTCCCCCATTCGCCCCCAGGCAGTGAGCCTATGCACCCAGAGCGCCGACAGGGATTACTGCTACGCCATCGGGACGCACATAGCCGTAGCCCGAGCCTGCGATCACAGCGAGCGCACTCGGCTTGCCGCACTTGGCGATATCCACGCGCTGCGAAAACTTGAGCAAATTTGCTGCTCCCTCATCGGCCATCCCGGAGCCCAGCTTTATCTCAAAGGCGGCCCATCGGCCATCGGCCGTTTCCACAATGGCGTCAACTTCCAAACCGGTATTGTCCCGATATTGTAGCACTTGCGCATCAACGGCCTGGGCATAGACCCGCAGATCACGAATAACGAGCGCCTCGTAAAGGAAGCCCAGAAGATTCAGGTCCTGCAAAAGGCGCTTAGGGGTCGCGCGGAGAGCAGCTACAGCCAGGGACGGGTCAACAAAGAGGCGTTTTGGAGCGCTTCTCACTCTGGATTTTGAACGTAGATGAGGGGCCCATGGAAGAAGATCCTCAATAATCATCAGCCGACCGAGCGTAGCGAGATATTCTTGCGCCGTCTCCTCCTTGATAGGCCCTTCCCCCCCGCCCGTATCGGCTGCAAGCGTTGACACCGACGCGTAGGTCGCCTGATTTCGGGCCAGTGAACGCAGCAAGCGGCCCACCCTTTCAGGGTCATGACGCCGTTCGCCGACGCGCCCCATGTCTACACGGCAAATCTCTTCTAGATAGTCCCGAACAGCCTGTAAAGACTCGTCTAAGCTCCGATCAAGCAGTCCGGGCCATCCTCCCGCCGCGATGCGCTCCGCAATTCCCGCAATAGTAAGGCCGGGGTCCGGACTCCGAGGGGGTTTCCCATGAAGCAGGTCATTCAGCGAAACCTCCCCCGTGGAGTGACCGGTCTCGGCCAAGGTCATAGGCCGCATCCGAAGGCGGGTAAGCCGTCCCGCTCCTCCATGCCGCGTAATTTCATCAGCGGGTACAGCCGATCCGGTGAGAATGAACTGGCCCGGTTTGGCGCGGTCGTCCACCGCCCGGCGGATATGATTCCATATCGCAGGCTCCACCTGCCATTCATCAATGAGCCGCGGCGTTTTTCCACCAAGCACAAGCGCCGGATCAATGGAGATCGCCTGGCGCGCTGCCGCGTCCACATCGAGAAGCACTTCGCTGGCTGCTACTTGCCTGGCCGTGGCGGTCTTGCCGCAGGCCTTGGGTCCCTCAATGACCACCGCTCCCGTGGAAGCAAGTTTCCTGGCCAGCTCGGATTCAACGATACGTTTTCTGTAAGCCATCAAGGATACATATTATCAAAACGTGGGGATATCTGCAATATCTATATAGGGATAAACGCAATGATTGTGGTGAATGGGGTCAGGTTTTGATTCTTGATCTCAGCCAGCAAGGTCCACCCCAATAGGTCAAAAGTAAAGACATGACCCCATCCCCCGCACGCGCTCTTAGCCACCGTGATCTGTACGCACTCAGGCATGAAAGAATTTTAACATTTATGCGGCACGGCTTCGTATCTGGCGCAAAAGGGTAGGGAATTGGCGAAGGCGGAGCATTTAAGCAACGTCCCCCACGCTCTTTATTTCTTAGATGATATTCAGCTCTTTGCCGACTTTCCTGAATTTCTCTACGGCGAATTCCAGGTCCTTTAGAGTGTGGCCCGCGGTGACTATCGTGCGCAGGCGCTCCTTGCCTTTGGGCACCGTAGGGAAACCCAAGGCGAGCGCGAAGACGCCTTCTTCAAACAGGCGGTTTGAAAACTCTACGGCCTTCACGGTCATTATTGGAGTGATAGGCGTCACCGAAGCGCCGGTGTCGAAGCCGGCTTTCTTAAACTCCTCTTTCAGAAAAGCTGTATTATCCCAAAGGTTTTTAAGGTGCTGCGGCTCGGTAAGCAATATGTCAAGAACCGCCAGGGAGGTAGCCGCCACCGACGGGGGCTGGGAGCTGGAGAACAGGAAAGGCCTGGCCACGGAGCCCAGATAGTCGCGCAGGCTCCGCGTGGTGGCCGCGTAGCCCCCGACCGAAGCGAAGGCCTTTGAAAGCGTGCCGATCTGTATCTCCACCTGGCCGTCCAGCCTGAAGTGGCTCACCGTCCCGCGTCCCTCTCTGCCGATCACGCCGCTGGCGTGCGCGTCGTCCACCATCACGAAAGCGCCGTACTTATGCGCGACCGCCGCCACCTCGTCCAGGTTGGCTATGTCGCCGTCCATGGAGAAGACGCCGTCGGTTACCACCATTTTGCGGCGGGCCGCCCTGGCTTCCGGGGCTTCCAGGATCTCGGTGAGGTGTCTGATGTCCTTGTGCCGGTAGATCCTGCGCGGGGCTTTCGCCAGGCGCGCCCCGTCTATGCTGCCCACGCCGGAGATGACCGCGTCGGCGTTCCCGGTGCTCTGGCGGGCCTCGGTCAGCTTCTCGCGGTAGCCGGCGAAGCGAAGCGGGTCGCCGGAGGCCAGCCCGGCATCGGCCTCCTCGAACGACCCCTCGTCCAG
>CAMTWW010000110.1:0-4004 GCA_947085555.1 uncultured Elusimicrobia bacterium
ACCGGCAAGCTATTTTTGAAAATGCTCTCCCTATGAGAAATTTTAAGGGTGGCTGTTTGCTAAGACCTCTGAAGATAAGAAATCGTACCAGAAGATAATCCCAGTTCTTCCATTAATTCCGAGCAGCTGGCACCGCCGCACTCCTTGCGCAAATCAAGGGATTAAAGTGACACACAACCTAATTTCCTGCGGCGGAGATCAACTATTGATTCTCCCGTAAAAAGTCCTGAATGGTAGCCGCAGGCTTTAGCCTGCGAAAAACAGTAAGCCGTCCCCCGACGAGAACGTAGGCTGAAGCCTGCGGCTACAAAGGCGATTTTTGAGCAAAATTGGCCGTCTTGTGCACACCGTGTTTATTACGGCACAAACGCAAGTTTAGCTTTTTACGGGAGAATCAATAATGGTTAACGCGGGTTGGTTTCCAGTTCTGAGATGCGGGTCTCGTGGTTGGAAAGTTTGGTTTCATGCTCCATAATCTTACCGCCGCGCAGCGTATCGTGATTGCGATAAGATAACGCTTCCGCGGCAAAGGCGTCTATGTGGTTCATTATGCGGCTTATGTCGTCTTTGGTGGCTACTTTTGTCGCCATGTCATATTTAATCTCACGGACATCAGTCTGGGTTTTCGTGAGATCAATGACGAGACGGTTAACAGTTATTTCAACAGAATCTATTTTGAAGCTGAGTTTTTGTTCCACTGAGTCTATTTTCTGATTCAATTCGTTTTTTAGTACTGCTAAGTCGGCTTTTGTTGTCTGCTCCAGTTTCTGCAGGCCGGCTTTGGTCGCCAGTTCCTTCAGGTCGGCTTTGGTCGCTGGTTTGGATTTATTGTCGCTGTCGCTCATTTTAGTCTCCGCAAATTATATTGAGAAAACTGATAAATACATCTTACACAATTCCGTTCCAGTCCGTAAGAACCAAAAGACCTATGCCGCCCGGCCTGCCGGTCTGCTAAATAAGCTTTATCGCCATAGCCTATTTATACAGCGCCTCATGTATGGCTTCGGCTGCCCAGTTCCTCCTCGCCGATGATGTCGGCCAACGCCCTCACCCGCTTGACATAGGCGTAGCAGGCGAAAAGCTGGCTGGCCAGCGCCGGGTGGTCCTCGCGCGTATAACCTTTGCCGACCCCGTCCTTCATCAGCCTCGACAGGCTCGGCAGCCCGGCGACAGGCGGGTAGACGCCAAAGTTATACGCAGGGCGGGGTATTTTAAAGCGCGGGGCGGGGTCTTTACAGCTTGTGCTTGCGGCGGAACTCGGCCACTTTCAGGCGGACGGCGGCGCGCCGCAGGGCCGCGCCGGCTTCTTCCAGGTCCAAGTCGGCGTCGCGTATCGCCAGGAGCTCCTTGGCCTTCTGGTGGGCCTGGCGCGCGCGCTCCTCGTCCACTTCCCTGGAGAGCTCGGCGGACTCGGCCAGCACCAGCACCCTGTCCTTATGTATCTCGGCGAAGCCGTTGAGCACCGCGAACACCTCTTTATGGCTGCCGTCCCTGAAATGCAGGATACCTTCCACCAACTGCACCACAAAAGAAGCGTGGCCGGGCAGCACTCCCATCTCGCCCCCGAAAGCCGGTATAGTAACGAAATCAACCGGCTTCTCCGAGAGCACTGTCTTCTCGGGGGTCACTATCGTGAGGAGGAGTTGCTTTTTATCCATATTCCCGGCCCTGGCTTAAGCGGCCTGCTGCTCTTTGGACCGCTCTATGACCTCTTCGATGCCGCCGGCCATCCAGAAAGCCTGCTCCGGGAGGTCGTCGAGGCGGCCGCTCAGGATCTCCTGGAAGCTGCGGATGGTCTCTTTCAGCGGCACGTACTTGCCCTCGCGGCCGGTGAACTTCTCGGCCACGGAGAAAGGCTGCGACATGAACTTCTGGATCTTGCGCGCCCGGTTGACGGTCTTCTTGTCCTCGTCGGACAGTTCGTCTATGCCGAGGATGGCGATGATGTCCTGCAACTCTTTATAGCGCTGCAGTATCTTCTGTATGCCGCGGGCGGTATTGTAATGCTCGTTGCCGATCACGCGCGGGTCCAGGATGCGGGAGGTCGAGTCCAGCGGGTCCACGGCCGGGTAGATGCCCAGCTCGGCTATCGAGCGGGACAGCACCACGGTGGCGTCCAGGTGGGTGAACACGGCGGCCACGCCCGGGTCCGTCAGGTCGTCGGCGGGCACGTAGACGGCCTGGATCGAGGTGATGGAGCCTTTCCTGGTGGAGGTGATGCGCTCTTCCAGCATGCCGATCTCCGTGGTCAGCGTTGGCTGGTAGCCTACGGCCGACGGCATGCGGCCCAGCAGCGCCGACACTTCGGCGTTGGCGAGCACGTAGCGGAAAACGTTGTCTAGGAACAGCAGCACGTCGCGGCCCTTAACATCGCGGAAATACTCGGCCTGGGTCAGGGCGGTCAGGCCCACGCGGGCGCGGGCGCCGGGCGGCTCGTTCATCTGGCCGTAGACCAGCGCGGTCTTGGACAGCACGGTGGAGCCGTCGGAAAGCTTGGACTCCTGCATTTCCAGCCAGAGGTCGTTGCCCTCGCGCGAGCGCTCGCCGATGCCGCCGAACACGGAGCAGCCGGCATGCTGGCGGGCCACGTTATTGATCAGCTCCATGATGACTACGGTCTTGCCTACGCCGGCGCCGCCGAACAGGCCTACCTTGCCGCCTTTCATGAAAGGGGCGAGAAGGTCTATGACCTTGATGCCGGTCTCGAAAATCTCGGGGGAGGTCTTCTGCTCGGTGAGCGGGGGCGCTTCGCGGTGGATGGGCAGGAACTCCTTTGTATCTATAGGGCCGCGGTAGTCCTGTGGTTCGCCCAGCACGTCGATCAGGCGGCCGAGGCAGGCCTCGCCGACCGGGACCAGGAGCGGCGAGCCGGTGTCCTTGACCTCTATGCCCTTTCCTAGGCCGGTGGTAGGGCCGAGCGTGATGGCGCGCACGGTATTATCGCCCAGGTGCTGGGCCACTTCGGCCACCAGCGTCTTTTCCTTCCCGTCCTCCTGGTACTTTATCTTGAGGGCGTTCAGTATCCTGGGCAGCCGGCCCTGCTGGAACTCTATGTCCAGCACCGGCCCGATTATCTGCACTATTTTTCCAGTGTTCATATTTGCTCCATGCGAATGAAGAACGAATAATAAGGCTGCGAATTTATGCGAATAAAGAACTAAGCGCTGAGGGCTTCCGAGCCGCTGACGATCTCGTTCAGCTCGGTGGTGATCATCGCCTGGCGCGTCTTGTTCATCTTCAAAGTGAGGCCTTCGATAAGTTCCGCGGCGTTCTTGGAGGCGGATTCCATCGCGTTCATGCGGGCGGCCAGTTCGGCGGCCTGGGATTCCAGCAGCGTCCTGTAAAGCTGGGCGCCTAGATGGCGGGGGACCAGCTCGGCGAGCAGCGCGGCTTTGCCGGGCTCGAAGGAGAAAAACCCGCTGGTACGCTGCTCCACCTGTTTGTCTTCCAGGATGCTGCGCTTCAGCGGCAGCAGCCGCCCAGTGATGATGTTCTGCGTCATCATGGACTTGAACTCATTGTATATGAAGGTCACGCTCTCCACGGGGCGCTCCTTGTAAATCTTCAGTATGGCGTCGGACAGCAGCTGGGCGTGCACATAGCCGACCTTCGGGAAAATGCCCACCAGCTCGTGCGCTATCTCCAGGTCCAGACCCTTCAGGCGGCGCAGGAAATCGCGGCCTTTGCGGCCTACGACCACGACGCAGATCTTCCGGCTGCGGTTCTCTTTCAGCCAGGCGGTGGCGGCCTTGAGCAGGTTGGTGTTGAAGGAGCCGCAAAGCCCCTTGTCCGCTGTGACCAGCAGGAGGGCCAGCGTGCCGCCGGGCTGGCGCTCTTCGTAAAGCTCTTTGACGCCGGTCCCCGCGAGGTCTTCCTCGCCGAGCTCGTTGTAGAGGTCCCCTATCAGGCGGTCCATCTGAACCGCGAAAGGCCGGGAGGCCAGGATGGAGCTCTGGGCGCGCTTGATGCGGGCCGCCGCCACCATCTTCATGGCATAAGATCGG
>CAMTWW010000111.1:0-5653 GCA_947085555.1 uncultured Elusimicrobia bacterium
ACTTAGTCAACTTAGTCAACTTAGTCAACTTAGTCAACTTAGTCAACTTAGTCAACTTATCAACTTATCAACTTATCAACTTATCAACCTATCAACTTATCAACTTATCAACCTATCAACTTATCAACCTATCAACCCTGCAGCTTCCTGGCTTGCCTGATTATCTCGGTAAAAACGGCCCTGGCGGCCGGGGCGTAAGCTTTTTTCCCGGCGGCCGCCGCATTGGCCAGCACCTGTTTCTCCCTGGCGCGGTCGGTGAGCGTCTTCTTCAGCCCCCTGAGCGGGACGGCCAGCGCGAAGCGGCGCGACAACAGGGCGGCGAGGCGCCGGTCCAACCCGTCTATCTTCAACCGCGCGGCGGAAAGTTTGTCCATCGTCTTATAATCTTATTCTATTAAAATACGATTAAAAATAAAATTGCTAAAATAATAATTATGGCCGAAACGCTGGAACTGAAGGATATAGCCAACAAGCTTGGCGGGCTGGAGACGGCCCTGTCCGCCGCCGCGAAACTTTACGGACTGGAAGCCAAGCGCGCCGTCCTGCGCGAGAAGGAGGCCGTCTCCGGCTCCGGCGATTTCTGGAACGACGCGCAGAAGGCGCAGGGGCACCTGAAGGAGCTCAACGACCTGAAGAAAGGCGTGGAGCTGCTGGATTGCGTAAAGCGCGAAATAGAGGATTTTAAAGTACACTTCGACCTGGCCCGAGACGCCGGCGACACCGGCGAGCTGCCCGTAATCATGGAAGGCCTGCGCGCTATAGAGAAAAAGCTTTCGGCGCTGGATTTTGAGCTGAAGCTGGCCGGCCCGCTGGACAAGCTGGACGCCATCATCAGCATCCACGCCGGGGTAGGCGGCACGGAGGCCTGCGACTGGGCCCGGATGCTGGTCAGGATGTATACCCGCTGGGCCGCCGGCAAGGGCTTTACTTTCGCCGTAACCGACATGCTCCCGGGCGAAGAGACAGGGGTGCGGGGCATGACCGCCCTGGTGCGCGGGAAATACGCCTACGGCTACCTTAAAAGCGAGATTGGCGTGCACCGCCTGGTCAGGATCTCCCCTTTCGACGCCAATAAGCGCCGGCACACCTCTTTCGCCTCTATAGACGTGCTGGCCGACATAGAAGAAGAGATAGAGATAAAAGTGGAGGACAAGGATATCAAGCTGGACACCTTCCGCTCCGGCGGGGCCGGCGGCCAGAACGTGAACAAGGTGGAAACGGCGGTGCGCCTCACGCATCTCCCGTCGGGGATAGTGGTGGCCTGCCAGATAGAGCGCAGCCAGCACCAGAACCGCGAGACCGCGCTGAAGATGCTGAAGGCCAGGCTCTACGAAGTGGAGCTGGACAAGAAGCGCTCCGAGCTGGAGCGGCACTACGACGCCAAGGGCGACATAGGCTGGGGCCACCAGATCCGCTCCTACGTTTTCATGCCCTACCAGTTGGTCAAGGACATGCGCACCGGCCACGAGTCCTCGCAGCTAGAGACGGTGATGGACGGCGACCTGGACCCCTTCATGCACTCCTATCTCACCTGGGCGGCGAATAACAAGAAGAGCGCCGGCGGCCGGCAGAAGTAAAAATAAAAATGCTGATAGAGACGCACGCGCATTTGAACGACAAGGCTTTCGACGCGGACCGCGAAGAGGTGCTAGGGCGGGCCGCCGGCCTCGGCGTTTCCAAGATCGTGGAAATAGCCTGCGCGCCCGGCGAGTGGGCCCAGGGCGGACAATTGGCCAAGGCTTTCCCGGATCAGGTCCGCTGCGCTTTCGGCGTTCATCCCGAATATACGAAAATGTTTTCCCCGGCGTATATGCGGGAGCTGGAAGCGTTCATGGCCAGGCTCTGCGCCGTGGCGCTGGGAGAGGTCGGCCTGGATTACTGGTGGGACGCGGGCACTAAGGAGGAGCAGCTGGCCCTGCTCGGGGCCCAGCTGCCTCTATGCGCCAAATTCGGCAAGCCGGCGGTCTTCCACGCGCGGAACGGCAGGGAGCCGGCCCAGGACGCCTACGCCGACCTGCTTGAAGCCCTTAAGAAATGGTCCTATAGCCCGGCCAAAAAGTTCCGCGGCGTACTGCATTGTTTTTCCGGCGGCTGGGCCGACGCCCGCGCCAGCCTCGACCTTGGGCTCCTGCTCGGCGTGAACGGGACTTTTACCTATAAAAAGAACGACGAGCTGCGCGAAACGGTGCGAAAAGCGGGCCTGGATAATATAGTCCTCGAAACAGACTGCCCTTACCTGCCGCCGCAGAGCGCCCGCGGGAAAAGGAACGACCCGTCATATATCCCGGAAATAGCCGCTCTGGTCGCAACGCACCTGGGCCTGGGGAACAGCCAGGTGGCCGACAGGACCACCGCCAACGCTTTCGGGCTTTTCGGGGAATTTTAGGAATAAATATGACCTCGAACAACGGAATAAAAAAACTTTTTACAGAGCGGATACCAGTTTTTGACGGGGCCATGGGGAGCTGCCTGCAGGGCTTCGGCCTTAAAGAATCGGATTTCGCCGGGCACGAAGGGCTGAACGAGATACTCTCCGTCTCCAGACCCGAAGCCATAACCAGGGTCCACGAAGACTACCTCGCCGCCGGGGCCGACTTTATAGAGACCAATACCTTCGGCGCCAATGCCGCCGTCCTCGCGGAGTACGGCCTCGCCGGCCGTGTGCGCGAGTTCAACCTGGCCTCCGCCCGCCTCGCCAGAGCCGCCGCCGATAAATTCTCCAGGGACGGCAGGCCTCGCTTCGTGGCCGCCTCAGTCGGCCCCACCAATAAAGCCCTCTTCGTCACCGGCGGCCTCAGCTTCGACGAGCTGCGGGGCATCTACCTGGAGCAACTCACCGCTTTGCTGGACGGCGGCGCCGACCTGCTGCTGCTGGAAACCGCGCACGATATCCTGAACCTCAAGGCCGGGCTGGCCGCCGCGAAGTTCGCTTTTAAGAAAGCCGGCAGGGAGCTCCCCGTAATAGTCTCGGCCACCATGGACGAGCGCAACAAGATGCTCTCCGGCCACGACGCGGAGGCCTTCTACGCCGCCGTGGAACATTTCCCGCTGGCCGCGCTCGGCTTCAACTGCTCCACAGGCCCCGAGGGCCTGGGCCTGCGCCTGGAGCGCCTGGCCGCCCGCGCGCAGTATCCCGTGTTCGCCATGCCGAACGCCGGTATGCCCGACGAGAACGGCCGCTACCTGCTGACGCCTGAAACTTTTTCCTCCGTACTGGCCGGTTATTCCAAAAAGGGCCTGCTCAACGCCGTCGGCGGCTGCTGCGGCGCCGGCCCGGCCCATATCAAGGCGCTGGCCGAAAGTGTGAAGGGGATAAAGCCCCGCGTGCCCCGGGGCTCGGCCCCGTGGGTCGTGTCAGGTGTGGAAGCCCTTTTTTACGACGAGATAGAGCCGCCGGCCATGGTCGGGGAGCGCAACAATTCCATCGGCTCAAAAAAATTCCGCGACATGGTGGCCGCCGGGGACTGGGACGGGGCCGTGGCGCTTGCCAAAGCCCAGGCCGCCGCCGGCGCGCATATACTGGATATCTGCCTGGCCAACCCGGAGCGCAACGAGCTGGAGGACGTGAAGACCTTCATGCCCAGACTGGCCCGCGCGGTACGCCTGCCAATCATGACCGACACCACCGATATCGCCGTGATGGAGGAAGTCCTGAAGCTGGCGCCCGGCAAGGTCCTGCTGAACTCGGTCAATTTCGAGTTCGGCCCGGAGAAGCCGCGCGCCGCCGCCGAGCTGGTCAAGACTTACGGCGCGAAGCTGGTCTTCGGCTGCATAGACGCCGACAAGGAGCATGGTCTGCCATTGGACGCGGAGCGCAAGGTGGCCATCGCCCGCCGGGCTTACGACTTCCTGACGAAGGAATGCGGCCTGCGGGCCGGGGATATAATTTTCGACACGCTGGTCTTCCCCGTGGCCGTGGGCGGCGGGCACGCCAAAACGGCGCATGAGACCATAAAGGCCATAGAGACCATAAAAAAAGAATTCCCCGGCGTGAAGACCGTGCTGGGCGTCAGCAATGTCTCTTTCGGCCTGCCGCCGGCCTCGCGCGAAGTCCTGAACTCCGTTTTCCTGCACCATGCCGTGAAAGCCGGGCTGGACCTGGCCATAGTTAATATCGAAAAACTCAAGCGCTACGCTTCTCTTTCCGCCGAAGAGCGGGAGCTCGCCGAGGATCTTATCTTCGCCAGGAAGCCCGAAGCCGCCCAGGCTTTCGCCGCCCGCTACCGCGACGCTAAAAAGACCTCTTCCGCCCCGGCCGCCCAGGACGCCCCGCCGGCCGAGAAACTGCGCCTGGCCGTGCTCAACGGCACGAAGGCGGGCATAGAAGAGGCCGTGGCCGCCCTGCTCCTGAAGGAATCTCCGCTGGACATTATAAACGGCCCCGTCATGGCGGCCATGGCAGAAGTCGGAAAGCAGTTTGCCTGCGGCGACCTCATAGTGACGG
The DNA here is from genome assembly GCA_947085555.1 of uncultured Elusimicrobia bacterium. Lineage (GTDB taxonomy): Bacteria > Elusimicrobiota > Elusimicrobia > Elusimicrobiales > UBA9959 > UBA9959. The sequence goes on from CAMTWW010000111.1 coordinate 4,445, forward strand.
AGGTACTGCAAAGCGCCGAGGCCGCCAAGACCGCCGTCAGCGCGCTTGAGGGCGCCCTTAAGGCGCGGCAGGCCCCGAAGCGCGGCCGGCTGCTTCTGGCCACCGTGAAGGGCGACGTGCACGATATAGGCAAGAATCTGGTGGGGATCATTTTTGAAAGCAACGGCTTCGAAGTGGAAGACCTGGGCGTGAAAGTAGCGCCTGAGGATATAACCGCCGCCGCCTTAAAGTCCAAACCGGACTTCATCGGCCTGTCCGGCCTGCTGGTGCGCTCCTGCGAGCAGATGACCATAACCGCCCGCGAGCTGGCTAAAGCGGGGATAAACGTTCCCCTGCTGGTGGGCGGCGCGGCCCTTACGGAGAAATTCACCAGCGTGAACATCCTCCCCAATTACGGCGGGCCAGTCTTCTACGCCCAGGACGCCATGGAGGGCTTGAACTACGTGCTGGCGCGCGTCAGCGTCAAATAATGAACACCTTTTCCCCGGATGACATCCCCGTTCCAGCGGACCTGGAGCGGCATTTTACAGGCGAGCAGCCGCTCGCGGAGCTGTTTGAGAATATAGACGAGGACCTTTTCAACCTGCGCTTCCTGAAGCTGAAGAAGAACCAGGAGGAAAAGAGCCGCGAGACCAGGGCGCTGCTGGCCGGGCTGAAAGACGAGATAATAAAGAAAGGCCTTATCAAAGCACGCGGCGTTTACAGGTTCTTCCCGGTGAACAGTTCCGGCAACGAGCTGTTCTTTTATGACGCAGGCGGGGAGAAGCTGGCTTCCTTCGATTTCCCGCGCCAGCCCGGCGGCGAAAAGCTCTGCCTCGCGGATTTAGCCGCGCCGGCTGAAGGCGGGCGCAAGGACTATTCGGCGCTGCTGGCCGTAACCTGCGGCGAGGGCGTGCTGGAGCTGGCGAAGCGCGAGCGCGCGGCGGGGAACTATGTCAGGTCTTACCTGGTGGAGGCTCTGGCCCTTATGCTGGCCGAGGCTTTCGCAGATGCGCTGCATTACCGGATACGCAAAGAATGGGGGATAGCTGAGGCGGACCCGGCAAAGCCGCTGCTGCGGAGCAAGTACCGCGGCAAAAGATATTCTTTCGGCTACCCGGTCTGCCCGGACCTGGCCAACCAGAAGCTCCTTTTCGACCTGCTGAAGCCGGAGCCGGATGCGGGTCTGCGGCTGACCGACGGGTTCATGATGGATCCCGAGGCCTAGAT
>CAMTWW010000112.1:0-1372 GCA_947085555.1 uncultured Elusimicrobia bacterium
AAACTTCAGCTGAAGTTTTCAGGCTAATAGCCTATCTCCTGCGCGCTAAAATAAAAGCGGCGCTGGCGGATAAATATTAGAACCCGGCGTATTTGCGGAGGCTGATGAGGCGGGCGTAGTAGTAGGGGTTCGAGACGGAGTCGATGTGCACGCCGTTGGTGAAGGAGGCGTGGACGAAAAAGCCTTTGCCCACGTAGATCCCGACATGGTCCACTTTGGCCGTGCCGGGATTTTTCATGGCGAAGAAGATCATGTCCCCCGGCAGCACGCCGGCGGGGGAAAGGCGGAGGGTCTGCGAGAATTGCTGTTTGGCGACGCGCGGCAGATTGAGGCCGGCCTTGCCGTAGACCAGCTTCACGAAAGCTGAGCAGTCCATGCCGGTCTGCGGGTGCATGCCGCCCCATAGATAAGGCGTGTTAAGGAAGGTCATCGTCTCCCGCACCACCTCACCGCGGGCGTCGGCTATGGTCTTGGCCTGCGCCGCCGCGAAGGGGGCGAGGGCCAGCAGGCCTAAAAAGACGAGTTTTTTCAAACGCATGATTTATGTATTATATAACATAGTTTCCGGGTATTTAAAAATGAAAGCCGCCATAATAACCATCTGCCTAGTCCTCTTCAGCGCGGCCCTGCCGCGCGCCGAAACCCTGCCTAATTTGAGGGACCAGGCCGCCTGGGGCGAGAAAGAAAAAAAAGAATTCCTGGGTTTCCTGAAGTCCAACCAGGCCATTCCGGCCGGCCAGGTGAAGCAGATAGCGGCCGGCAACGGCAGGGGGGGAAGGGGCACTTCAAAAGCCCGCTACGCTTCGCTCTCCATGGTGAGCGATACGCTGATCCCGGACACCGGCGGCGGCAGGACTAAAACTGAAACCACCACCTTCGGTCCCAAGCTGCTCGCCGGGGGGCACATCTTCTCCTGGGTGCGCTATTACGCCGGGGTGAAATACAACCGCGTGGGTCAGGAGAAACTGGACGGCACAAGGGCGCATTTGTCCCATATCGAGGTTCCACTGGGCCTGGAGCTTGCGCTTATACCGCTGGGCACGCCGCATACCAGGTATTTCCTGCTGCGCGGCGGCGTCTCGGAACATTATTTTTACGGCTCGGCTAAAAAAGCCGATTTCAAATCGCCGCTGCTGGGCTGGCGCCCGGCCTGGAACCTGGGCCTGGGTTATGAATGGCAGTTCAACAATTCCAACTGGCGCTTCCACTCCCTGGCCGAAGGCTACAGGTCTTTCGCCGGCAACGGCACGCAGTTCTACGGCATAGGCGTCACCGCCGGCTTCGTCTACACTTTCTAACTCTTTTCCCCAAAAATAAAACACCCAGGTTCTTTTCCCCGGGTGTTCTTAATCGCGGTTTCTTCCCCGCTCCC
>CAMTWW010000113.1:0-1519 GCA_947085555.1 uncultured Elusimicrobia bacterium
AGGCGCCCGCTGAAGAATTTGTGATAGTTGATGCGCATATTGTCGTCCCGTACCGCGGAGAATTGCCAGCACTATTTTATTAAATTCAGACCCCGGAAGGCAGTATGCTAAAATTATAATATGAATTTAGTCTTTCTTTCACCGCATTTCCCTCCCAATTACTACCTTTTCTGCCGGCGCCTGAAAGAAGCCGGTTTCACGGTGCTGGCCATCGGCGAGCCGGAATTTTCGGAGCTCCGCCCGGAGCTGCGGGAGGCGCTGACCTGGTACTATAAGGTGGACAATTTGCATAATTACGAAGAGCTGCAGGCGGCCTGCGGGTTCTTCACGGAGCGCTTCGGCAGGATAGACCGCCTGGATTCCCTCAATGAATACTGGCTCGAGATCGAGGCCCGGCTGCGCACCGAGTTCGGAGTTTACGGGGTGCGGAACGACACGATAGCCGATATCCGCCGCAAGTCGCGGATGAAAAAGATCTTCGCCGCGGCGGGCATACCGCACGCCCGCGGCCGCATAGTGAACTCTCCGGCGGAAGCGCTGGCCCTCGCGAAGGAGGCCGGCTTCCCCGTCATCGTCAAGCCGGACGACGGCATGGGCGCCGCCTTCACCTACAAGCTCGAAAACGCCGCCGGGATAGATGAATTCTTCTCCGGCAAGCCGGACCGGGAATTCATAGCCGAAGAGTTCATAGCCGGCGATATCGTGACCTTCGACGGGCTCGCCGACTGCGAGGGGAAAATAGTTTTCTGCGCCTCGCATGTCTACGGCGAGGGGGTAATGGAGACGGTCCTGGCCGATTCCCATATCTACTACTATTCGACCCGGGAGATCCCTGTGGACCTGGAAAAAGCGGGCCGGAAGCTGGCCGCGGCCTTCAACGTCAGGGAGCGGTTCTTCCACTTCGAGTTCTTCCGCAGGAAGGACGGGACCCTCTGCGCCCTTGAGGTGAATATCCGGCCTCCCGGCGGCTTTACGGTGGACATGTTCAACTATTCCTGCGACCTGGACAGCTACGCGCTCTGGGCGCGGGTCATGACCGGAAAGCCCGTTTCTCTGGACTATACAAGGAAATATTTCTGCTGCTATATAGGGCGGAAACACCGCCTGCCGTACAAACACTCCGAAGAAGAGATAGTCCGGAAGCTGGGCCCGGCCCTGGTGCAGCACGAGGAGCTCCCGCCGGTGCTGGCCCGCGCCATGGGCGACTGCGGCTATATCGTCAGGGCCGGAAAACTGGAAGCCATAATGGAAGCCGTTAAATTTATCCAGGACTAACCCCGGGCGGGGCCGGGAAGAATTGATTTTTGGCGCCCAAAGGCCTGGCGGTGATTAACCCCGCCATTGACCGGGACGGACAGGGGACGTACATGACTATATTACTAACGTTTATACCGTAAATTAAACCCGACTGCATAGCCGGTCATAAGCCGCCGCCTCACCTCGGTAAGAGGCCGGCGGCCGCGCAGCAGCAGCAGCCGGAACTGGTTCGGGAGCAGGCACCAGGCCAGGCATTTCCCGC